>CAKZUV010000075.1 GCA_937921555.1 uncultured Saprospiraceae bacterium | reverse complement strand
AAAGTGATTTTCGCGCAGAGGAGCAGAGAACGCAGAGATTCTTTAACGTGTAAATCTTTTATCGTAAATCAAATATGAATATTATTTTTATTAAATGTGTCTCAATTTTTCTGTTTTCCTAGTTTTTAGAGCAGGCTCATCGTTTAATCGTTTAATCGTTTTGGGCTTGTTTTAAAAAGCTCAGCACTTTTGATTTTTATAGAAAAAGCGAATACGATTCTGATTTTAAAACATAATTCAACAAGCGAAGCGACTCAACAGCGAAGCGACTCAACAAGCAAAGCGATTCAACAAGCGAACGATTCAACAAGCAAAGCGCCTCAACAACAAAAAAAATGCCTTACCATACTTCTACCAATTATCGTCCTACGCTTACGTTCCGGAATAAACACTGGTCAACGATTTACCCTTCTGTTTTCCGAAAAATTCCGGAAGTAGTGTATGAGCGGGAGCGGATTGAATTACCGGACGGAGATTTTATTGATGTGGACTGGTCCCGGAAAAACGGGCGTCATCTGGTCATCGTTTTACACGGGTTGGAGGGGAGTGCAGACCGTCCTTACGTCCGTGGAATTATCCGGGAGATGAACCGGGCTGGCTGGGATGGAGCAGGATTGAATTTTAGAGGATGCAGCGGAACGCCTAACCGGTTGGCACGTAGTTATCACAGCGGAGAGACGGGGGACATCGGCTATCTGGTAGAAAAAATTATGGCGGAAGCGGACTACGAAACGATCAATTTAGTGGGGTTTTCACTTGGTGGAAATGTGACCATGAAATATTTGGGAGAATTGGGAAAGCAATTGCCCGCACCGATTAAACGGGCTGTAGGAATTTCAGTTCCGGTGGATCTGTACCATTCCTGTCTGGAAATTCAGCGATGGCACAACCGTATTTATTTAAATAGTTTTTTGAAAAATTTGAAAATAAAAGCGCGGTTAAAAGAAGAGGTATTGCGGCCACACGTGGACCTGGAAAAGGTTTATGGTGCGAAAGATTTCTTTCAGTTTGACGGAGCAGCTACAGCTCCGTTGCACGGATTTTCGAGTGCGTCTGATTATTATAAAAAATCTTCCAGCTTGAATTATTTGCCTGAAATTACGATTCCGGTACTGCTGATAAATGCGTTGAACGATACCTTTCTGAGCGAAACTTCTTATCCCACCGAACTGGCCCGGCAGTCAAAAAATATACACTTGATGACCCCGAAATTTGGTGGTCACGTAGGTTTTGTCACCCGTCATCCCGAAAATATTTACTGGACGGAACAGATGGTACATGATTTTTTTATTCCTAATAAATAAAGTCTATCGACTTCAGCAGTACATATTCTATTCATCTTCCTAAAAACAGCGCAACTTTATTTCCTTAATCCCCCCTAGTTTTCCTCGGGGGAAACCCCCAATTTTATTATTAAAAATACTAATTAGTTGAATGGTAACGTTTTTATCGCAGCGTCGTAAAAGAAGGGTAGGCCCCGTATCGAAGACGGTGTAATTTTTCACAAAAAACTATAAACCATTAATTATGAACATTTTAAAAAATCGATTATCGTGTAAACTTTGTCTGGTATTGACCTTATTTTTGGGATTGAGTTTATGCTCAAACAGTATATGGGCACAAGGAAATCTAAAGCCTAATATCACTCCGGTTGAAGCAGCGCCGGCAGATACTGAATTTACTGAAAAAGGAGTAGATGTGTGGACCGAAGGATCAGTGGTTTCCAATTTTATTTTTAACGATATTAACAATAAGAAATTTAAACTGTACGACTTGCTGGACAAGCCGCTGGTCATTGAATTATGGGAACTGGATAATACGCTGGCTCCTAAGAATAAAAAGTATCTCAAGAAATTTTATTCTCAGTATAACATCAATATCCTCAGTATTTGTTCCGAAGATTATCCGAATGAAATTAGAAAATTATCGAAAGCACAAGATTTGAAGTGGTCCGCTATTTATGATGATTACCGGCGCTTTAATGGGAAAACTTTTACCGAAACGCACGGTTTAAAAGGCGCGGGCTTTGTGGTCATTACTCCGGACCGGAAGATCCGAATGATCGTTGACAATACTGCCAACATTGGAAAAGTAGGTGTTTATTTACAACAATATTTTGCGGCACAAAGCGAATAGAAAGAGGAAATAACGCGATGCCGAAAATATAATCCCCAAACGATTCCGGTCGTTTGGGGATTTCTGTTTTACGATTGTCTGGTTACTGATTTTTAGAATATAGAATACCCGAAGACGACGGATAACGTTCGATATTTGGATTTCCGAAGGGGTAAGTTACTCAAGAGTTCTCTTGGTGTTTGGTATCTTATTTCCAGGCTATAAGTATCGTTGAGCTTATAGCCTGCCCCGAACGCAAAATTGATGACAGGTTCTATTTCAAAGTCCGTTCCCGTTTCATAATCAACAATTGGATTTCCGCTGATATCCGCTACCACGGCACCATTAATGAAAATTTTAGAAGTTTTATTAAGATAAAAATAATGTCTGATTCCTAGGGGTAGTTCAATGGATTGGTAATTAATGGTCACGTTTTGTCTTCTGCTTTCTGCGGTAGTTTCTGCTTCTGCTCTGAAGTATCGGTAAGTAGGCTCAACGATGACGGCCCATTTATTTTTATTGAAAGGAAAAATAAATTCTGCTTCGATGCCAAATCTGGCCGTAAATTTACTTCCAAAGTCTACGTCTTTAAAATTTGTAATATCGTTTTTTATAGCTAAAGATGAACTGCTGAGTCCCGGTCTGAAACTCAGATTGAATAAATCTTTTTTCTGCTTTTTTGCGTAATTGATGAACGCTTTGTTAGTACATTGATTATAAGCAACGAAAAGATTAATCAGTTCTTTTTTGCTATATAATAAATTCTGAATGCTCCCTACTTCGATGGTCGAACATTTCAGATCACTCCACAATTGGGTTTTGTATTCCTGATTTTCTCCCGTTTGGTTTTCGTTAATATTGTATCGTTTGTAAATAAGTTGTTGGATGGTTGTATTTTCTTTATTATAAAAATATCTGGTATTTCTTTTATCTTCAAACATGTATAAATTTGCATCACCTTCTATCAGCACTCTTAAGAATAAGGTTTCTTCGTTAAATTCAGGCGCCTTGCTGGCACTCAATTTATCCAGATTATATCTGGATCTGTCAATTTTTACCGTTCTTTTTATGTATTTCGAGACATTGTAGATGCCAAATTCTTTCGTAGCATCCAGTGTGCCGGTGTTGACTTCTCCGTCTTCTGACAATTTATATTTGAAAGCAGTTGGATTCTTTTTCCAGTCGAGGTTCTTGATGAGACAATCAATCTTTTCGTCCGAATTTTTGATAAAATATCCTTTTTCAAAATTTATTTGGGCATAACTGCTAAAGGACAGCAAGATGGTTATAAGAAATAGTAGTTGCTTCATTATTATTTATGGATTTTCACAAACTTAATAAAAATTCGTATAAATCCAGAAGATACTTTACAAAAATTGTTTCCATTGTTGATATTAAAAAACGAGCGGCTGACCTCCTTTCGGATAAATCAGCCGCTGCAATACCACACACATACATTTATTTTCGAGTACTTTCCTGCGAAAAAGTTCTCTTGTTATTTTTCCATTATTACAATAAAAAATAGGTTTAAAGGCAGAAAAAGTCTGCGGTTCCAAAGAAGGATATTCCACCACAAAACATCATTTCCTCTTTCCCGCAGACGGTCATGGTTTCTGCTTCGTACCCTTACGGGTCCGAAACGTAAGTATAAGTAATGGTTATATTGTCTCTGATCATTTCTTCAGGATGCATTGTGGAAATAAAAAAGCGCGGCTGGTTATCTGTCTGAAATAAAAATTTCATGGCTGATATACCAGCCGCCACTGTACCACACACATACATTATTCTGGACGACTCATCTCCGTGAATAAGGAACGGTCGTTTATTATATTGCTGAAAAATAAATGGGATCGGATTACCGGCTAGCGTCCATGAGGTAGCGCTATTTCCTTCCATGGCAGAAGAAAATAAATCCGGTAAAATGTGAAATGAAACGAAAGAATCACTGACGGAACCGCCAGGATTTACCAGCTCAACTGGCAAAAGTCCTCGTATCATAGTAGTTGTTCTTTGTTTCTCCCGGAAAAAGTTATTTTTACCGGGACCATTATTTAATTACAAACATCCGGGACCGAAATCCCCGTGCTCATTTTTCTTAATAATGGTTGTTCTCTTAGGTGTATCGGTTTTTTAAAACCGGTTACCTGTAAATTTATTGCCCGGCAATCGAGCGCAAATTAAAAATTCAGGTAATTTTGATATAATAAAATATCTGCATAAACTATTCCAACTATATATAAAATATACGATAAAATACTATGTTTGATAAGTTACTGGAAGTCAAAAATTTAGTGGTAGAATTCGCAACTGATACTGGAACCGTGCGTGCGGTCGATAAAATTGATTTTAGCGTTTTTCGGGGTGAAACGATCGGAATTGTCGGAGAATCAGGCTCCGGAAAGTCCGTTACTTCGCTTTCTGTGATGGGTTTGGTTCCACAACCACCGGGTCAAATTTCGAGTGGAACCATCACTTATTATGATGAAAACAACGACCCCGTAGAGCTGCTTTCGTTATCCGAAAAAGAGATGAACCGGTACCGTGGCAACGAAATGGCCATGATTTTTCAGGAACCGATGACCTCGCTCAATCCGGTATTTACTTGCGGAAATCAGGTGCTGGAAGCGATTCAGTTACATCTGAAACTGGATAAAAAAGCGGCCAAAGAAAAAGTCCTGGATTTATTTGAGCGGGTACAGTTGCCGGAACCGGAAAGAATTTACGCAGCTTATCCCCACGAGATATCGGGTGGTCAGAAACAACGGGTCATGATTGCGATGGCCATGTCCTGCAATCCCAAACTATTGATTGCCGACGAACCTACCACGGCGCTTGATGTGACGGTACAAAAGGCGATTTTACAATTGATGGCGGATTTAAAAAAAGAAATGGATGCTGCCGTTATTTTTATTTCACATGATCTGGCGGTGATTGCGGAGATTGCGGATCGGGTACTGGTTATGTACAAAGGTAAGATTGTTGAGCAGGGAAAAGTGGCCGATATTTTTTCCCGTCCACAACATCCTTACACCAAAGGATTGCTCGCTTGTCGTCCGCCGCTGGCTTACCGGGTAGACCGCCTGCCGGTAATTGCTGATTTTATGCAAGTAAAAAAAGACGACCACGGTGTTTCGGTTGTTACCGAAATTCCGGCTTCGGTTTCCGCAAAGCTGGGCGCAGTGCGCAGTGATCCGGAAGTACGAAAAGCCAGATTGAATTCGCTCTATAAACAAACACCTGTCCTCGAAGTAAAAAATTTAAATACCTGGTTTTCAGCTAAAAAGAATTTTTTCGGAAAAACAACCGATTGGGTCAAGGCTGTTCACGACGTTAGTTTTTCCGTCTATCCGGGAGAAACACTTGGCTTGGTGGGGGAGAGTGGTTGCGGGAAGACGACGCTGGGCCGGAGTATTATCGGACTCAACAATCCGCGCAGTGGAAAAATTTTATATAATGGAAAAGATTTACTGAAAATGACTGCCAGTGAATTACAGGACATGCGGCGTAAGATTCAGATTGTTTTTCAGGATCCTTACGGTTCTCTTAATCCACGAATGACCATCGGCGCGGCCATTTCAGAACCGGTCCGGGTTCACAATATTATCTCCGGGAAAAAAGCGCAAAAAGAGTATGTGATTGACCTGATGGAAACGGTAAGTCTGAAAGCGGAACATTTTGATCGCTATCCGCACGAATTTTCCGGCGGGCAACGACAGCGGGTAGGAATTGCACGTGCGCTGGCCTTGAATCCCGAATTTTTGATCTGCGACGAATCGGTTTCTGCGCTGGATGTTTCGGTTCAGGCTCAGGTATTGAATTTATTATTAAAATTACAAAAGGAAAGATCGCTGACTTATATTTTTATAAGCCATGATCTGTCGGTGGTAAAATTTATGAGCGACCGGATGATGGTGATGAACGCCGGGAAGATTGAAGAACTGGATGATGCGGATACGATTTATGCTCATCCAAAAGCTGATTATACCAGGCGGTTAATTGACGCGATTCCAACGGGTGGTGATTTTACAGCGGGGGATAATAGATAATGTTTATGATGTTCAATCTGCGTTATAAGTATGAAAATTTTTTTCTTCATAGAATTATTGTTAATAACTGAAATTGTTCTCGCTTAATGAAGTTTCCGACCTTGAGCTTTTTTCCATTAGGTACATTAATAAAATATCTTAAAACGAATACTGTATGAGCCAAACAACGGCTAAGTTAAGCGTGGATGACTGATAATTTATAACTTAAAATTTAAAGATAAAACTCAAAAGCGAGTTTATTCGGTTTGGATATTTTATTAGAAGTGCCGAATTCGAAAAATGCGACAGGCGGCAGATTTTTTGGCCTGCCTTCCGAGAAACGCAGGCAGGTTTCGTTTTTTTTCTGCAAAAAAAGGAACAATAAAAATAAATTTAAATGCAAAATTTTAAAAAATGGTAATCTGCTGGTTCTAGGGAAAGTGCCAACAGTTTTTTCTGTTCATTGAATACCACTAGATAAATAGCCTCTCGCATTTCTGAGTTTTTACAGGATGTCAGCTCACCAATTCCATATCTGAAAATAAAGTATTATCAAAAAAATAATTGCGCAGCATATCGTTCCCGCTCGGGTAAAACCACAAAGACTCAGTGATTACGCCGTGAATCTTTTTGAGATTTTCGTTTCCCGCAAAGGCTTAAAAAAAGCCATCAAACGCGGCCAAATTCTACTGGACGGTAACCCAGGGAAAACGGGAGACTGGGTGCATCCGGGTCAGGAAATTTCGGTTTTGTCCGATCCAAGGAAAATTCCTGCAATGCTTCCTCTGTCCATTCCGGTGATCCATGAAGATGACCATCTCGCAATTTTACACAAACCAGCCAGCTTACCCGTTTCCGGTAATCGTTTTCGTACGGTAGAAAATGCCTTGTTATTTAATTTAAAAAAAACGTTGCACGCTGCCGCCATGCCCTGGCCCCGTCCCGTTCATCGACTGGATGCTGCGACGAGTGGCCTGCTGGTTGTCGCAAAAACGTATCCGGCGATGATTCGCCTGGGACAAGCGTGGCAAATCGGAAAGGTAGAAAAAAAATACCGTGCCGTAGTCTGGGGAAACTTACCAAACGAATCCGGAAATATCACAACGCCCATAGATGAAAAAGCTGCCCACACCATTTATCAGGTTACAAGAACGATTGAGCATCCTAAGTTGGGCGTCATCAGTGAAGTTTCCCTGACCCTGAAAACGGGTCGTACCCACCAACTCAGAAAGCATTTAGCAAGTATAGGAAATGATATTTTAGGAGATCTTGTTTATAAAAAATCCGGGCGACCAAAAATCCGCGGTTTATGGCTTTTTGCCACTGAAATAAAATTTACACATCCTGTAACAAAAGTAATGTTGGAATTTAAATTAGAAAAGATCAATAAGGTCAACAAAATTTTTAATAAAAACTAAACAATTAAACGACCTACCTGCCAACGCAGTAAGGCAGGTTCAACAAATCAACAAATCAACAAATCAACAAATCAACAAATCAACAAATCCTCAAATTTCCAGAAAATACATTTTCAACGCACCGATATTTTTTGCCTCAATACTTCCCCGTGCGATAAATTTAAAATCGTCTTTCAGCAATTCGTACGTCGTAGAAGAAACATTAATCCGGCCTGCTTCCGCCGCCGATTCCATTCTGCTGGCGATATTGACCGTATCTCCCCAGATATCATACGCGAATTTTTTGTCGCCTACCACGCCTGCCACCAGCGGTCCGGTATGAATACCAATCCGGGCTGAAAAAACAGGGGCGTTTTTATCCTGGTTGGCAATGGCCCAGTTTTTTAAAAATGCCTGCATTTCGATGGCTGCCTGAATGATGCGGTGGGCGTGGTCTTTATTAGAGACAGGTAGGCCACCGGCACACATATAAGCA
>CAKZUV010000074.1 GCA_937921555.1 uncultured Saprospiraceae bacterium | reverse complement strand
TTAAGGAATGTTAAATAAATAAAGTACGATTCTATACTTCCTCTTTTTGCCTCACTCTGCCTCAACAAAATGGTCATTATACACAGCATAACTCCCATTTTGCTTCTTTGATTGATGCAAAAATAGTTCGCCTAGAATCTGGACTTAGAGCTTGTCTAAACTTCCATTAATTGGCTACAATTGGCAAATTTTATTCTAAATTTCGTTAAAAAGCCTTTTTGGCGCTCGCTCTTTGTGCTACTAGCACAAGCAGGCGCAGGATGCTGAGGCATCGCCTACGTTTTTTGCCTTATTCAAAATAAAATTTTCTCAATTTCGCACAATCATGAAAATTTGGACAAGCTCTTACTGGTTTTATCCTCAAAATGTACATCCTGATTTTTCTTCAAATGCAACTGTATATTGACGACTAGTTCTTCTCCTCCAGCCTCTAGTGCCGCTTCTTTTGCACGCATCGCAACGGCCATTACTTCTTCCAGTGGCCCCTCGAGTAAAGTAGCAAAGGGTTGAACTTCGTATTTTATTCCCGACGCCTGTACGACGTGAATCGCCGCGTCGATGATGGGATAAGCGTCGGCTGTATTTACTGGAATAATTTGCAGAGAAAGGTTTACAGTCATGAGGTTATTCGATTACCGAGCGAATGGCGCGTACCAGATCTTCGGAACGGGGTGCCATGATAAATTCTATCCTGCGATTTTCACTTTTCCCGGATTCCGTTTCGTTGGAAGCCCGGGGTTTGAACTCTCCCTGAGAACCCAGCGTTATCTGCGAAGCACCGAAGTCGTATTCTTCGGTCAGAATCCGTACGACCGTAGCGGCTTGCTGTGCACCTACATTCCAATTGTCCAGGTTTGACTTGCGGGCGGGTGGCGTATTGTCGGTGTGTCCGGTAACTATGAGATTTATGGTGGGATAACGGCTTAAAACCTTGCTTACTTTTTCCAGCACCGTCAGGGCCAAGTCGTTGACTTTAGTGACACTTTTTGGTTTAAAAATCAGATCGTCCAGCAGCACCAGCCGTACTTCTTCCATTCCAGTTTCTATGAAGTACTGTGTTTGTAAAATTGCACTAATTTCCTGTCGTAGTTCACCGGCCAGGGTGCCCACCAATTGCGTATGACGATCCAGGGTATTATTGACCTGCGTAATCAGTCCTTTCAGTTGCCGAATTTCGGCGTCTTTTTGTTGCAGATTTTGATTCAGATTCTGTTGGGTAGAACTGGACCGGGAACTTACGTTCTCGATGGTTCCTTCCAGTTGGGTGATCCGATCCTGAAGTTCTCCCCGCAACATCAGCAAAATATTATTTTCTCCCTGGGCTTCGGCCAATTGTAAATTCAGGTTGGTAATGGATTCTTCCGCCCGTCTGATCTTGCTGTCGCGTAAAGAAATCGCCTCCTCCAGCAAGGCAGCTTCTTTTTTGGCCTGTGTTTCCAGTGCCAGTAAATGTTTTTTATTACTGATACAACCACTCAGTAAACATATTGCACCAAAGCAAAAAATAATATTTTTCAATAACATATAACTTGTTTATCAACCTTCGATTTAAAGTAACGTTCTATTCTCCGTCTTTTTTATCCGTCGCCTGTTCGCCACCTTCACTTTTCTTAATCTCTTTTGCCGCTTTCTCCACGTCTTTGGTCGCTTTTTTTAATGCCTCCAGATCTTTGTCCCGTTTCTTTTTTTCCACAGGTTTTGGTTTTGTCGTGGCTTTCTGCGTCGATTTTTTTTCTGTTTTATCGAAAGATAATTGATCCTTATCGGCATTTACGTAGATCGTATCTCCCGCTTTGAATTCACCGCTGAGCAGATATTTGGAAAGCTGATTCGTGACTTCCCGTTGCAATACCCGCTTCAATGGACGAGCACCAAATTGAGGATCATACCCCATCTCGGCGAGTAAATCCTGAGCAGGATCGGTCAGTACCATTTTCATACCCTGCTGACTAACCATCTTCTCCGTTTTTCGTAATAGAATTTTCAGAATCTTTTTAATCTCTTCCCGTGACAATGGCAAAAACATAATCTGCTCATCAATTCTGTTCAGAAATTCCGGCCGCAAGTTTTCTTTTAACGCCTCAAAAACTTCGTTCTTGGTGGTATCAATAATGTCTGCCCGGTGTTCTTCACCCAGCGCATCAAGATCTTCAAAGTTTTCCAGAATCACTTCTGCTCCCATGTTGGAAGTCATGATAATAATGGTATTTTTAAAATTCGCAACCCGACCTTTGTTATCCGTCAGGCGACCATCGTCCAGTACCTGCAACAAGATATTAAACGTATCCGGATGCGCTTTTTCGATTTCATCCAGCAAAACAATCGAATAAGGTTTTTGCCGTACGGCCTGCGTCAGTTGTCCACCCTCATCGTATCCGACGTAGCCCGGAGGCGCACCCACGAGCCGGGAAACAGAATGACGCTCCTGAAACTCACTCATATCAATCCGGGTAATGGCGCGTTCGTCGTCAAACAATACCTCTGCTAATGCCTTTGCCAGTTCTGTTTTTCCTACTCCGGTTGGTCCCACAAAAATAAAGGAACCGATCGGACGATTGGCATCCTGCAGTCCCGCCCGGCTACGGCGTACCGCGTCGGATACGGCCCGGACGGCCTCGTGCTGTCCAATCAGGCGCTGACCAATCTCCTCTTCGAGTCTCAGCAGTTTATCCTTTTCACTCTGAATCATTTTCGACACCGGAATTCCGGTAGAACGGGCGACCACTTCTGCAATATCATTGGCGGTTACCTCCTCGTTGGTAAAACGATTTTCTTCCGGCAGTTTACTCAGTTTTTCTTCCGCTACTTTCAGCATCGCCTCCTGTTCTTTAATTTTTCCGTAACGGATTTTTGCTACTTCCTCAAAGTCAGATTCCCGTTCTGATTTTTCGGCATCGTGTTCTAAAGTTTCAATGGTTTTTTTAATTCCCTGAATGGTATCAACGACTTCTTTTTCGTTTTTCCAGCGCGCGGTAATCGACTCCAGTGATTCGCGTGCGTTGGCGATCTGTTCGTTAATCTTCGCCAGTTTTTTCTTGTTGCCTTCCCGTTTGATGGCTTCCCGTTCGATTTCCAGCTGACGGAATTTACGGTCTTGCTCGTCTATTTCGTCGGGAACCGAATCCAGTTCCATCCGTAATTTGGCGGCAGCCTCATCGATCAGGTCAATCGCCTTATCGGGCAGCGAACGATCTGCGATGTAACGGTGCGACAGTTCCGCGGCAGCAATCAGGGCTTCGTCCAGAATATCAATTTTGTGATAAACTTCGTAACGTTCCTGTAATCCACGCAGGATAGAAATCGTATCTTCTACGGAAGGTTCTTCAATCAAAACGGTTTGGAAACGCCGAACCAGCGCTTTGTCTTTTTCAAAATATTTCTGGTATTCGTCCAGGGTCGTTGCACCGACGGTACGCAGTGTTCCACGGGCCAGTACGGGTTTAAGAATATTGGCCGCATCGACGCCTCCCTGTCCGCCACCGGCACCAATCAGGGTATGAATTTCATCAATAAAAAGAACAATCTCTCCGTTGGAACCTTCGACTTCTTTGATAATACCCTTTAAACGTTCTTCGAATTCTCCTTTGAATTTTGCCCCCGCAATCATGGCAGAGATGTCCAGTGTATAAATCTTTTTAGATTGTAAATTTTCAGGAACATCATGCTTTACAATTCGCCATGCGATACCTTCAACGATGGCCGTTTTACCCACTCCCGGCTCACCGATAAGCAATGGATTATTTTTTCTGCGACGACTCAGGATGTGCAGTACGCGGCGAATCTCTTCATCCCGGCCAATGATCGGATCCAGTTCTCCCGATTCAGCCCGTGCGTTGAGGTTGATGGCAAATTTTTCCAGGGCGTTGTATTGTGTTTCGGAATGTTGGCTTTCGACTTTTCGGCCTTTCCGCAATTCTTCGATAGCAGCACGCATCCCTTTATCGGACGCTCCGAGTTTGCGAAGAATATCTCCCCCTTTTTCTTTACCCTGAATGATGGCCAGCAGCATCAGTTCGACGGAAATGTATTCGTCACCAAATTCTTTGAGCATCTTCTTGGCACGGGTCATTGCCTTGTTGGCATTATCGGTGAGATACTGCTTATCCGTACCTTGCACCTTAGGATACTTTTTGATTTCCGCATCGAGTTGCTCGTCGAGTACCGAGAGGTTGACGTTCATTCTTTTCAGTAGAAAATTAGGAACGTTTTCGTCGGTCAGAATAATACCTTTGATGAGGTGCACCGTATCTACGGATTGTTGGTCATAACTACCAGCGAGTTGCTGGGCCTTGAGGATCGAATCCTGAGATTTTATGGTGAAATTATCGTACGTCATGGCGTGTATTTTATTTTGGGTCGAAAATAAGCAATTTTAAGGTTTTCCGGTATTAAAATATTTCTTTATTGGTTAGGAAGGCTGAATAGAGAAAACGACGATTTTCTATGATAGGGAATTTAATTTTTTCAGCATTTATAATTTTCGGTATCACCTCAATTTTCAAGCTTGGAAAAGTCGATTTTTCCACGGATAAAAATTTATTCGTGGAAAAATCTACCATACATTGCATAGATTTTTCCACCGATGCCATACTTATTGGTGGAAAAATGTCTAATTTAGCTTAAAAAAGTGGATAATATATTTATTGGCAGAAAAGATGAACAATTAGTTCTAAAAGAAGCTTTAAAGTCTCACGAATCAGAAATGGTAGCGGTTTTAGGAAGAAGAAGAGTTGGGAAAACATACCTGGTACAATCAGTATATCAGAAGGAACTCGTGTTTGAAATAACAGGAATTCAGAATTCCTCGAAGAAAGAGCAGCTGGAAAATTTTGTTTTACAACTTGGGATAGCAACAGGCAATATTTTTCCTATATCTCCACCTTCCTCCTGGTTACAAGCCTTTGCTTTGCTGATTAAGTTTCTACAGGAACGAAAAGAAAAAAATAAGCCTGTCCTATTTTTTGATGAGTTGCCCTGGCTGGCTACCCACAAATCAGGATTCCTGAATGGGTTAAGTTATTTTTGGAATAGCTGGGGCGTAAAACATAAAATCGTTTTGGTTATCTGTGGTTCTGCTGCTTCGTGGATGATCAATAAAGTCGTTAATAACCGGGGAGGATTACATAATAGAATTACCCGGCAAATTCATCTAAAGCCATTTACACTAAAAGAAACCGAGGATTATCTGCTCGCCAGAAATCTCAATTTTGATCGTTACCAAATCGTTCAATTATATATGGCGTTAGGTGGTATTCCGCATTATCTAAAAGAAATACGAAGGGGAAAAAGTGCAGTTCAGAATATTAACGAAATATGTTTTTCTCCCACTTCCTCGCTACAGGGTGAATTTAACCGATTATATCCTAGTCTTTTTGCCAACGCTGAAAAACATATAATGGTCATCCGGGCACTGGCAACTAAATGGCATGGATTGACCCGAAAAGAGATCGAGCAGCAATCAAAGGTTAAGGAAGGTGGAAATCTATCGAGAGTTCTGACAGAATTAATTTTCTCAGGTTTTATTTCTACTTATCGACCTTTTGGTAAAAAAAAGAAAACAAAACTCTATCGGTTGACAGATGCTTACTCCCTTTTTTATCTAAAGTTTATTGAAGGGCAAGAACACGAGGGAAAGTCCATCTGGAACCATCTCAGTCAAACTCAGCTTTACAAAACCTGGAGTGGATATGCTTTTGAGAATATTTGTCTACAGCATATCTCTCAAATAAAACAGGCGCTTAGCATCGCAGGTATTTATTCACGCTCTTCTTCTTTTTATCACCCTGGTAACCAAACGACCGAAGGGGCACAAATTGATTTACTGATTGATCGAAAAGATGGAGTTATCAATTTAATTGAAATTAAGTTTTATAATGAGATATTTCAGATAAAAAAATCTTACGCAGAAAATCTACAACAGAAACGCAGAGTCTTCAAACAAATTACAAAAACTAAAAAACAATTGTTTATCATACTCCTCACTACATTTGGATTAAAAGATAATAACTACAGCCAAAACTTAGTCGACCAGGTTTTGACATTGGATGACTTATTTTTGGATGATTGATCTGTTTCTCTTAAAAATGCTTCCAGCCCTGCGCCTTGATCTCGTGAATATTCCCTCCTTTGGTGTGCAATTTCACTCCTTCTGATTGCGCTACCATTTCTCCCATGATATAAATGTCCGGCAGGTATTTTACCTTTTCGAGGTCTTTTGGATTGACGGTAAACAGCAATTCGTAATCTTCTCCTCCGCTCAACGCACAGGTGATGGGATCCATACTAAAATCAATCGCCTGTACTTCCGCGTCGGGATGAATCGGAACGCCACTTTCTTCGACCAGCGCGCCCAGGCGGGATTGTTTACACAAATGAAAAACTTCGGAAGCCAGACCGTCCGATACGTCAATCATCGAAGTAGGCAGCAGATCGGCTTTGGCAAATGCCTCGATCATATCGTAGCGGGCCTCGGGTTTTAGCTGACGTCCCACCAAATAATTCTGATCACCCAAATCTGGTTTTACGCCCGGATTAGCGAGGAATACCCGCTTTTCTCTTTCGAGTAATTGTAGTCCCAGATACGCGGCGCCCAGATTTCCAGTCACACACAATAAGTCGCCCAGTTTGGCACCATCGCGGTAAACAATTTTATCCCGTTCCTGCTGACCAATCGCCGTGACGCTGATGATGAGTCCTTTGGGGGAAGAGGTTGTATCACCACCGATTAAATCTACTTTATAAAATTTACAGGCCTGCTCGATACCGGCATAAATTTCTTCCAGTGCCTCGACCGAATAGCGGTTAGAGAGTGCCAGAGATACCGTTATTTGTTTTGGGTAGGCGTTCATCGCATAGATATCCGACAGATTGACGACCACCGCTTTGTAACCGAGGTGTTTGAGGGGTGAATACATCATATCGAAGTGAATACCTTCGACCAGCATATCGGTAGAGACAACTGTCATGAGGTTACCATTTTCGATAACGGCAGCGTCGTCCCCGACAGATTTAACAGTGGATAGATTTTTATTTTTGAATTTTTTGGTCAGGTGCTCAATGAGTCCGAATTCTCCGAGTTCATTGACGTCTGTTCTGGTTGTACTTTTATTTTCTTCCATTTTGCAAAGATAAGGATATTATGGTTTGTAAAACTGCTATTGGCTATTAGTTTTTTGGCGGTTGGCTACCCACTATCGTAAAACTTCGATGGAGGTCATCTGATGATTGAAAAGGTTTATCAACTAATTGTGAACGGCGTACTATCGCATCTTTTCTATAGCACCCATTCCTGTAGTTGTTCATATATCGGCTGGCACTCTTTCAGCAAGGGTTTTAATTTTTCCGGAAAGGGATCGGTCTTTTTCCGGTACGGAGCAAAACCGGTACTTTGATGTACATTTTTATACCAATATTTTGCCCAGATACCATCTTCGAGCCGGGGACCAGCGGGCCAGCTGAGCATTGCGGAATCAAAAGGAATCTCTATTTTTTCGCATAATCGCATAAGTACTTCCTGGGGATTTTCCAGAATTCTTTTTGAATCCAGTACGACAATTTCCTGTCCTTTCTGTTGCAAGTATTCAACGAGTTGTAAATGCGCGGCGTACCCGACATCGGTCATGGTCGGAGTAGCTACCTGCTGCGCGTAGGAAGGGAGCATGTCCACCGGATCGCGGGTCAGGATGAGGTTGACCATATCGTCCATAAACGACCAGTCCAGTGCTACCAGGTGATGGGTCATTTGTTTAAAAAAGGCGACAGGACGGGGGTGGTTTCCCCGCATCATTTCGACAATTTTTTCTCCGTCGTTTTCCATCGTCGATAGAATCTCTTCTGCTCCGGGATGATATTCGTCGGCGGAAGTTTTACTTAAATAATGAGCATACAGCGGTTCGTCGTACACGCAGGTATCTGCGCGTTGAGCAAAGGCGTACATCGTTGCGGTAGAGATATTCCGGGGTCCCGACCAGAGGTTTATTTTTTTTATCATTGTGAAAAATTAAAATTCTATCCGATCTCTGATCCGGGTTGGATTCAGCCGGTTAAAGTCTATATTAAAACTAATTCGATTGCCGTAGCCACCTCTTTGATCCAGTAATTCATTTACATTGTCAGAATTAAAAAGTGGAAAATAAATTCCCAGAACGCCATTCCCGAAGTCGAGCATCAATCCGCCACTGTAGACCAGCTGGTCCGAGAAAGTATCGACCTCTCCTAATGGCCCGGAATTATCATAATATCCGAGATCAAAATATGGTTTAATTGGAATACCCAAAGGCAGTCGTTCCGGCAGGTCTCCTTTGATGTTCAAAGCAAAAATAAAGTTATTGCTTTTTCCCAAATTTCCAGCCTGACTGGCTCCGATGGGTAATTTCATACCACCATCGTTCAGACTGATTTGCTGCGAAAAAATTCCATCGCTTTCAGATCTGCCAAAAAACAGTTCGTCATATTTATAATCATTAAAACCTTCGCTGTACAAAGCCAGTGCCCCCTCGGTGGCTCTTCCCGCTCCGCGATCACGCAGGGTATTCTGTAAAAATCCGCCCAGAAAAAACCGGAATGAAATATTTCTGTCCGTTTTATAAGTGTAGTTGGTCGTATAATCCAGGGTAGCTTTCAGATAACTTTGTTTACCAATAAAATTATCGTAAGACTGCTGCTCTAACGCAACACGTAATTTGTAAGGATTTACGCCTCGGTTGTTTTGAGCAACGTAACTAAGTTCAAAGATGGGTCGGGTATTCGTAGTATTTCCCGTATAAACATTTTCCATCGTAATGGTATCAAACGCGAAATTAGCCGTCTCTTCGGATAAGATCAAGGTTCTGAATTTTAAGTAATGAAAAAATCGTTTATTGGGGGTGGTATTTAAATCCAGGGTAACGGAAGGAGTTATTTTACGATATTTAATAAAATAATCACTGGTCTCGTTATAAAAAGAATTGAATTGTTTTACACCAAGTTTTAGGGCTACTCCTTTTACAAGATCAGCATCCGGATAAAACCGATAAGCTACTTCTCCCACGCCAACCAACTGTTTTGAATTAAATCCAAAAGAAGGTAATAACGCAAATTCAAAAGGTTTGACGGGAACCGATATATTGTATAATGCCAGTCCTGCCATCGGGCCGTCGTATTTATTGTATCCTACAGTGGGCGCAAAATAAAGAGTACTGCGATTTGGGTTTTCTACCCCTGTAAGAAATTTCACCTGCAAGGGTTCCATTTTTTTAAAACTACCTTCCGTTTTTATCGTATTGTTACGACGATTGATCTCCGTCGTAATACCTTCGGCGTCGATTACAATTTCATCATAATCCGTTCCCGCCAAATCAATCTTCTTGTTTCCTTCAAAACCCTCTATAAACAAGGTGTTTTTTATTTCACCATTTTTAATACTATTGACTGGAAACGGTCCGGACATTTTGCCTTTATTTTCAATAGTCAGCGTATAACCATTTCCTTTTTTTTCAATATCCTGAACGGCGTAATCCTGATGATCTATTCCATTGATCAGATTATCAAAAAGCCAGTCCAGTTTTTTGCCCGTCGCATTTTCGAGGTAGTTCCGTAGATCTTCCGGTTGTGGATGTCGAAATTTCCAGGTATCATAAAATCCGCGCATCATCACATCAAATTTTTCGGTGCCCAGATATTTTTCCAGCCAGCGAAAAGCAACCGCCGGTTTTTCGTAAGCCCCCAACCAGTAATTAATGTATTTAAAATCATCAGAATGCGTCTCCGGCGCCTGATCTTCTTTACGACGGGCCTGATGCAGATATCCCAGTTCCAGTAAATCAATTGGTGATCCGGCAAAAAAGAAATCTCCCCGATCATCCGAAAAACGACTCTTGATATAATACTGATCCCGGTACCGATGGTCATAATAAGAATTGAGTCCTTCGTCCATCCACGGATGATCCCGTTCGTTGGTTGCCAGAATTCCGTAAAACCAATTGTGTCCCACCTCGTGGGTAATCACTTCGTCGAGGGCCTGCGCCGTTCCCGACAAACCAATCACGGTAATCATCGGATACTCCATACCACCGCCCGCACTGAGCGCACTCTGCACCGCAGTAGCGTGGGGATAAGGATATTCACCCACTAAATCAGAATAAAATTTAACGGAGCGATCCAGATATTTGATCGCCTCGTCTTTCCACAGATTCACTTCTGTTTTTGTAAAATACGCCCACGTTTCCACGGTTTTGCCCGACGCTAATTTCACAGAACTACTTTGCACCATAAATCTTTTGTCAGCAAACCAGGCAAAATCGTGTACCCGTTCGGCTTTATAGTGGATCGTTTTATTGGTTAAACTGCTCGCAGGAAAGGTGTCTGCCTCTAAGATAAATGCTTCGGTCATTGCAGCTAATTTCGTATTGGATTCCGATTTCTTTTTTTGCAAAAAATCTTTTTCTGCTGCTGTCTGCAATGTACCCGTAGCGCCAACTACATAATTTGCGGGTAGTGTAATTTTCACATCAAAGCTTCCAAATTCACTGTAAAATTCTCCCATGTCCAGGTAGGGCATCGGATGCCAGCCGTCGCGATCATACACAGCGGGTTTCGGGTACCATTGGGTCATCTGATAAGATTCTCCGACGTGACCAAGGCGGGAAAAAGAATCGGGAATTTTCAGAGTGAAAGGGGTCTTTATCAAAATAGTTCCGCCGGAAGGTAACGGATTATTGAGTTTCAATAGTCCGATATCCGGATTTTTGGGATCGTATTCAATGGTATGGATTTTTCCGTCAATGGTAAAATTCAAATTACTGAATCCACCTCTCTCATTTCTATCAGAAAAATAAAACTCCGTATCTCCCTGCCGGACTTTTTGTTTTGCGAAAGCAGTTTTTCGATTTTGGTAGGC
>CAKZUV010000073.1 GCA_937921555.1 uncultured Saprospiraceae bacterium | reverse complement strand
CGATGATTTCAAAGCTACTCATAATATAGATCAATACTGTGATTGTTATATAAATTCGATCAAAACCAAACTTACCTTCGAAGAATTTCACGCCCGTGATCTGGAAGAAATGCCCAAATATAAGACCCTCCTGAATGATTGCGCTAAAGAAAGCGCCCTCTGAAAGATACTTCTTGTTTTTTGCTTCTTGCTTCTTGCTTCTTGCTTCTTGCTGTTTGCTCCCTTCAATTGCAATAAAAGAGAGTAAAAAGCAAGTATCAAAACAAAAAAGAGTAACAAAAACCGCCCAGCAAAAAATTACGGTAAATTACCCCGACCCCGAGGGGAGTTCCCGTAATTTTTTGCCTTATGCTCCTGATTGAGTGACACATCCACACATCAAACAATCCACACATCGAAAAATCCGCACATCGAAAAATCCGCACATCAAAAAATCCCCTTCGGCATCAAATTTGCTAAAGTTATAATGTGTCGGTATCCTGAATTATATTGGACAAAGTATACCGCGTAGTATTTTGTTACTTGAAGAAACACCTTAAAAAATGAAGAAAATTCTCACCTTTCTTTGCCTCTTGTTAATTTCCTATTCTTTTTCTTTCGCTCAGTCTGAAGCTATTGATCAGTTAAAAAAGCAGATCAACGCACAGCAGGGACGCGATAAATTAAAGACACTTAATAAGCTATCCGCTTTACTGGTGGAAGAAGATCAATCCTTACAGGCCAAACGGTACGTCATGGAAGCCATCGACCTGTCCCGGAATCTCTCGGAACAGGACGAAGAAGCCAAGGCGCTGGATAATCTCGGATTGATTTATCAGGCCAAACTGGATTATACCAATGCCATGAAAAATTTTCTGGCGGCCATGAATATCCGGAATAATATCAAAGACGAAACGGGAATCGCTAATTCTAAAAATAATATTGGTCGGCTCTTTTATTTACAGGAAAACACCGGCAATGCCATCGCTAACCTGGAGGAAGCCCTGACCATTCGCGAGAAAAACAATGATAAAGTGGGATCCGCCCAAACTAATAAAAACCTGGGGGATGTTTATTTATTTAAAAAAGTTTATGGCAAAGCGAGAAACTATTACGTCAAAGCCATGGAGCTTAAAATAGAAACGGATGACCTGACCGGAGGAGCGGCGATTGCCAGCTTTTTGGGAAATATTCTCAGTGATCTGGGAGACCACGATGGCGCGTTGACTTATCACGAAATGTCGCTGGACTTAAATAGTTCGCTGGAAGATATGCCCGCTATTGGCAGCGATTTTAACAATATGGTCGGTGTGCACCTTTTGCAGGGAGAATACGACGAAGCACTGGAAGCCAATGAAACTGCTTTTGGAATTCGTTCTAGTTTAAATCAACCGATTCCACTGGCTGAAACCTACAAAAATTTTGGCGTTATCTACGCAAAATTAAAAAATAAAACCCAGGCGGATAAAAATTTAAAAGAAAGTATTCAGCTTTTAAAGGCGGAAGGTCAGTCTCCCAAAACACAGGCCATTTACCGGGACATTGCCAGTGCTTATCAGAGGTTGGGAATGTTCGAAAAAGCCTACGAGATGCACGTTGCTTACGCGGATAGCCGGGATGTTTTTTATAATAATGAAAAAGATAAAGCCCTCCTCGAATTAACCACCAAATATGAATCAGAATTTGAAGCAGAAAAAAATCAGGCGACCATTGCTGCCTTGGAAAGCGAACAGGCTTTCTCCAGTAAGATGCGTACTTTTTTATACGCTTTAATCGGTTTGGGAACCTTGCTGATGTTTGTACTCTTTACCAGTTATCGTCGTAAGAAAAAAGACAATGAATTGTTATTGACTAAAAATAAAGAGATCAGCCGGCAGGGAGAAGAGATTAAAAATAAAAATTTATTACTTAAAAATACCAATGACAGCCTGGATAACCTGAACCACAAACTGGTGAATGAAATGGCCGAACGGGAGTCCATCGAACAGTCTTCTTTCGCCCGGGATCGTTTCCTCGCTACCATGAGTCATGAGATGCGTACTCCGATGAATATCATCATTGGTTTAACCCATTTATTGCTGGAAGAGGAACCCCGTCAGGATCAGATAGAACACCTGCGGACTTTACAGTTTTCTGCTAACAATTTGGTTGTTTTTATTAACGATGTTTTAGATTTTTCTAAAATCGAAGCAGGTAAGCTGACGCTTGAAAGCCGGGAATTTAGTCCGGTAAAAACCATCGAGGATACTAAACAACGGTTTTTATTACCGGCCCGTGATAAAAATATCGCACTGAATTATTCTTTTGACGAGGCGATTCCAAAATGTCTGATCGGTGATCCGGTACGACTCAATCAGATTCTGACCAATCTTGTTTCCAACGCTATTAAATATACGGAGGAAGGAAAGGTAGATGTCAACGTTAAATTGCATGAACTGAAATCCAACGAGGTAACACTCGTAATGAATATTGAGGATACGGGTAAAGGAATGGATGAGGACGAGTGCAAGCGAATGTTCCGGGAGTTGAGCAACAATCAGTCTGGTGATATTTTTGAAGGCTACGCGGGTCTCGGACTTACCATTACCAAACGCCTGGTCGATTTGCAAAACGGAAAAATTGAGGTCGATTCTGAGATCGGTAAAGGAACTAAATTTACCATCTATCTGCCTTTTAAAATTTCAAATAACAAAGCACCGGTCAAGGTTGCCAACCGTACTTTAAAATCTTTTGAAAACCTCAAAGGATATAAAATTATGGTAGTGGAAGACAACAAAATTAATCAGTTGGTCGTCGCTAAAATGCTTACAAAAATCGGGGTAGAAGTTGTTACCGCCGACGATGGACTGGAGGCACTGGAGGCACTGGATCATGCTTATTTTGATTTGATTTTAATGGATATTCAAATGCCCAATATGGACGGTTATCGGGCA
This sequence comes from uncultured Saprospiraceae bacterium, assembly GCA_937921555.1. Classification (GTDB taxonomy): domain Bacteria; phylum Bacteroidota; class Bacteroidia; order Chitinophagales; family Saprospiraceae; genus JALZUU01. Next base: position 10,374 of record CAKZUV010000073.1, on the reverse strand, counting down.
ACCGCAGAAATCAGAAAATCTACGGATCCCCGCAAAAGAGACGTGCCGATTATTGCCCTGACTGCTTCTGCTTTCCTCACCGAAAAGGAAAAAGCCAAACTGTTTGGTATGAACGATCACGTCGGAAAGCCATTCGGCCCGGAAGATTTGATGGACAAAATCGGTGCATTACTGGAAGTCTATAAAACCGCATAAAAACATTTTTTAAATTTTATTTTTTATAAGAAGGAGTAGTTGTCCAAACTATTCACTTTCATAAAAAAGGTGTTTCGTCGTCTCAGCTATTTGCCGGGACGACTTTTTTTATTTGTGAAGATTGGAATAACAAGAAGGCAAGGACTGAGGTAAATTTGTGAAAGAATTTGCTCAAAAAAGAAGTATCGTACAGTGAGTCCATAATCAATACAAAAAGATACTTATAGTCCGTGGTCTTATAGTCTTCATAGTATGATATTTACAGTAAAAAGAATAATGTCCAAATCATATTCAGAAAAAGAAAAAGAACTGCTAATCAAAGTCGGGCAACGCATCAGAGAGTTGAGATTGAAATCTGATTTGTCACAGGAAAAGCTTGCATTTGCCAGCGATCTTGATAGAACATATATTGGTTCTGTAGAAAGAGGAGAGAGAAATATTTCTGTGATAAATTTGAATAAAATTTCTACTGCGTTAAATGTTGACTCATTTGAGTTACTAAAAATCGAGGAATGAAAGATCATTTAAAGAATGGATTAAAAAAGGTAAAGGCAATTGAAGCTTCTGATTTTACAATTTATGATCAGATAGAAGTAGGAGATAAGAAATTTTGGCTTACAAGTCAGGAGTTGCAAGCGGTGTTAAATTACGAATTGACTGGAATAAATCTATTTGGGTTGCCACTACGAACTAGATCAAAGAGGGTGAAATCTGAAATTTGTAATGCCTTAGGTTATTCTATTCCATCCTCTTTTAAAAAGACCCAACCACGATTTCAAGGGCAAAGATTTGATGTTTACACACAGAAATCCAATAATCTACAGGTTTGGAATGAAGATTTAGATTTAACGCGTCGATATGTTTTGATTAAAATAAGTGATGAAGATATTATTTTGTGCGTAAAGGTCGTGTCCGGCGGTGATTTGGCTCCGTTGGATACAACAGGAACGCTAACGCAAAAATATCAAGCAAGATTAAAAGATTTACGAGGAATGTTTGAATTGGTTACCGATGTTGATTCTCAACTTATAGTAAATCTATGCGGAATGAATTTGAGCAAACAAAGTCCGGTTGATGATCCAACAATGGGCAGTCTTTTGCCAATTAAATTGATTTACGAAAAATTAAAATTGCTGGTTGGATCGAATCTGGTCGATCCCGGAGCAGATCAGGAGCGTAACAGAGGAGCTGCACTTCATAGAGTTGTTTGTTTGTCTTTGGGGTATTCAAATTATGAAGATAATGGACAATTTCCTGATGTGAAAAATCAATTATTAGAGGTAAAGCTTCAAACTTCCCCCACGATAGATTTGGGGTTGGTATCTCCCGATAGTGAAGCCCCACTTGATATGGAAAAGGTAGAGGATATTTCTGTTCGTCATTGCGATGTAAGATATGCTGTTTTTTATGGCAATATTGAAGATAGCCAAATTACTATCACGAATCTTATTGTAACAAACGGAAAAAATTTTTATAGTCGATTTCCGAAGTTTGAAGGGAAGGGACTTAATAAAAAAATTCAGATTCGGTTACCTAAAGATTATTTTGAAAGATAGCTTAATCGAGGTTTAGAATTGTCTCAACGCCAAACGCATTAGCAACAGATATTTCTAAATCAGCTATTAATTTTGATTTATTTTTTCCTTGTAGATTGTTTAGTTTTTTTACTATTGAAACAATCTTTTTTGAGGCAGCAGTGTTTATATCTGGTAAGGGATATTTTTCAACATATTGAGAAAAGTATCTTCGCCTCCCGGAATATAATTTATTATTAAACATTAAGCTGTGATACTTCGTCATCAATAAAGAATTGGCGATGCCCTGAATAAGTAATAAATAATTTACATCTTCAGGTGTTTCAGCAACGATCCAATAACAATTTCCGTTCACAATTTTTTTACTTTCGTCGAAATAAAACCTGGGATAAGTACTAATATCTGGAAAAATAAGCTTTGGTTTTTGCCAGGAATCCGGATTTTGTGGAACCCATAATTCGTACCATTTTCTACCTGCATCGATAAGATACTTTCGGCTGCTTAGTTTTTCTTTGTGGTTTTCCAGGTACTTTGCAGCTGCTGGAAATTTTTCTAAATTAATTGTATATTTTTTTCCATTTTTGGTAGCATGTGGATACAATACTTTTAATTTTTTATCAGTAGATATTTCCCATGCATCAATGTTTTCCTGAGAAATTAAATCCTTTAAGAGTACTGCTTCTGGAACATGTTCCAGAGATTCCCAATCATCTTTAATAAATATTTTATCTGCGGTACTTTTTATGCCTACTCGAACTTTAAATAAGTCACCAATTAGATTTGTAGCAGCATTGTTGATTTTATTTATCCAGGCGTTTTCCTCATTAGATAGTAAGGCCCAGGTAGCATCTTTTGAGGGAATAAATTTTATCACACCAGATGTTTTCTTATATTTTTTACCATCAGTTTCAAAATACCCTTTTTCTTTACTTGCCATGACGTCATAAATATCTGATGCTGACTTTACCGGGCCTGAATAACCATTTAGCTCTTCGTAAATTTTAACGAAATATGCTTTTTTATTAGATTTTATAGTTTTTTTTCTACCAATAAAGATAGCAGGCAAGACCGCTGCGTCAAATAATTTGGTGTCCCCAAGATCAATTATCTCTAAAATTTCAAATTGTTCTTTTAAAAATTTCCTTACACTGGCACCGCTTTTAGTGGAGAGATAGCGGTTAGATGTAATTACTCCTAACAAGCCATTCTCTTTTAATGAATAGGTCATTCCCATTAAAAAAGGATAATATAAATCAACTCTACCTTTGAGCCCAAATCGTTTGGCAATATTTTGCGCATATTCAGCGCCTAATATTTGAGTTCTAACGTATGGAGGATTGGCTATAATGATATCGATTGTTTCGTTAATGCAGTCAGTCGAGATAGAATCAACAAAGAGCTTTTGTTGTTTTGATGGAGGAATTACCTGCTTGAGAAAATCCTTATTTATTAATGATACTGGACCTTTAGAATATTGTGATACCAGATTTAATGATGCTTCGTTTAAAAAATCAATATTAGAATCAAATCCTATTAGCTCGTATTTTATATTTCTATTTTCTAATTTTTTTGAGATTGAAGAAAGAAGCGCTCCTTCTCCACACGCCGGATCCAATACTTTTATTAACTGGTTATCGGATTGGTAATAGGATAGTATTTTTTCAGAAATATAATCAGCTAACCTTGGGGGTGTAAAAGTTGCTCCAGTATTTTTTATTAAATTATTATTTTTTACCATGGTACAAAGTTAAATTCTTTAAAAATACTTATAGTCATCAGCAAATCAAAGTTTAAATTCAATTCGCAGATCAAAAAAACCGCACGTCAATTTCCCCACTTCCTCAACTGTTTCAGCACCGCACTGAAATCTTTTGGTAGCGGCGCTTCGAAGGATACCCGCGCGCCCGTTGCCGGATGGTCCAGCGTCAACTGCCACGAATGCAAAGTCGTACGCGACATCAGCGGCCGTTCCTCCTCGTATTTACCAATATTAAATTTCTTTTGTTTGATAGAACTCAGCAAAAAAGCATCCTGCCGGCCATACATGCCGTCGATCATCAGCGGATAACCAATGGCGGCGAAATGCACCCGAATCTGGTGGGTCCGTCCAGTTTTGATGTTTGCCTGCACCAGCGTATAACCTCCGATATATTCTTCGACCTCGTAGTGCGTCACCGATGGTTTCCCACTGGAATGAATCCGCATTTTTCCGGCGATGGAAACGTGGCGGGCGATTGGTTTGTCGATGATGCCTGTTGGCTGGTGTACTTTTCCTTCTACCAATACTTTATAGATTTTTTCGACGGTCCGGTCTTCAAATTGTTTACTAAGGTGGCGGTGACTCTCTGCATTTTTAGCGTAGCAGATGATACCACTTGTTTCTTTGTCCAGCCGGTGAACAACGAAAATTTCTCCGTACCGCTTTTTCAAAAAGTCCACCAGGTTTGGTTTTTCGGCTACGTACCGGTCGGGGATCGCCAGAAATTTGGCGGGTTTGTTGACGATGACGATTGCGTCGTCTTCGTAGATTATTTCTACCTTATTTTTTGGCATGTTTCAGTTCGTTGTAAGTTTTCTGTTTGCTGAAATAATATGCTTTGACAACACTTCCCGGATAAATTGCAAATTTATTGCTGGGACCGATACGGTATTGTTCTACAATTTTATTTACCTTTTTTCTTTTTCTGATTATTTTGGGAATATTACCAAAAAAAGCCCAGTGTGCTCTGGCAATGGCCCAAACCAGATCGGGACGCTTTTTAGAGAGATACAGCAAAGCTGCTCCCGCATCCATCACCAACCGGAAAAAAATCAGCCAGACCGCCCGTCCACCGGAAAGGTTTTTTAATAACGTCGCGTAGAGATTTCTGAAATTTAAAAAAGTCTTATGCGCACTTTGATAATTGAGGGTGCCGCCACCGAGGTGATAAACCACCGAAGCGGGTTCTGCCATGATTTTATAGCCGGCCCGGCGCAGTCGCCAGCACAGGTCAATCTCTTCCATGTGCGCAAAATAATCTCCGTCAAATCCCCCAAATTGATGAAACAGATCGGCACGAATAAAAAGTGCCGCGCCGCTGGCCCAGGTAATCTGTCGGCGGGTATCATACTGTCCCTCGTCCTTTTCCAGCTCGTCAAATACCCGTCCGCGACAAAACGTAAATCCATATTGGTCCATCAGACCACCCGCCGCACCGGCGTACTCAAAATATTCGGGGGCTTGCTCCGAACGAATTTTTGGTTGGACCGCAGCAATCGAAGCATCTGATTCCAGGAGCGAGATAATTGGTTCCGTCCAGTCCGCCGTTACCCGTACGTCCGAGTTCAAAATCACATAATAATCCGATTCAATTTTTTTCAGGGCCTGATTATATCCTTCCGCAAAACCATAATTTTCGGGTAACTCGTGCACAATCACCCTGGGGAAATTGGTATATAAAAAATCCACAGAGTCGTCCGTACTCCCATTGTCCGCTACGTGAATTTCTATGGTATCGGGCGTATGCGCCAGCACCGAAGGAAGAAACGTCTTCAGATGTTCCCTTCCGTTAAAATTCAAAATAATAATAGCAGTTTTTTTATTAAACATTTATTTTGTTAAACAAATCAACAAATCAACACCCATTCAACACCCCCAGCGCCGCCACCTTATCCCTGGCCAACTGCGCTTTCAGCGCTTCCAGTCCATCAAACCGCTGATCCTTTCTGAGAAATTTTACGAAATCTATCCGCAACTGATCCCCGTATATTTGCTGATCAAAATCAAAAATATTTACCTCAATGGTTTTGTTGTGATGATTCGCCAGGGTAGGGCGGTCGCCGATATACAGCATACCCTGGTACATTCGGTGATGGTGACACACATTTACCGCATAAATCCCGTAAACGGGGATCAGCTTATTGGGTTCTGCCAGTTCAATATTAGCAGTAGGATACCCCAGCGTATGTCCGATCCGTTGCCCGTGGGTGACTTTTCCCGTCAGGCTGAAAGGGTGTCCGAGGAGTTGCGCCGCTTTTTCCACCGCTCCTTCGAGGAGTGCATTTCTGATTTTGGTAGAACTGACCGCAATATCTTCTACTTCCTGCTGCTCTATTTCCAGTAATTTAAAAATCCCTTTTGCCTCGTATTTCCGTAAATCCTCGATACTGCCCTTTCGCTGGTTGCCAAAGCGGTGATCATATCCGATGACCACCCAGCGAGGATGAAAACGGTCAATCAGGAAATCCTCGATATAAGCCTTTGGAGTCTGCTGGAAAAAGTCGGGTGTAAAAGGTACGACCACCACATTGTCGATCCCGTAATGCGCCAGCAAAGCCGCTTTTTCCTCTACGGTGGTAATCAGCTTGAAACTGGACGCTTCTGGTGACAAAACGTGTCGCGGATGCGGGTGAAAAGTAACCACTACACTTTCCCCGTTTTCTGATTTTGCCAGATCAGAAACCTGACTCAGGATCTTCTGATGCCCCTTGTGGACCCCGTCAAAACTCCCAATTGTCAAAATGGCATTAGGGACAGGAGGAAGATTTTCTAGTTTTTTAAATACCTTCATAAGTTGCAAAAGTAGCTTAATTAACCTATATCTGTCGGATTGATAACAAAAAATACCGGGATATTTTATTGCATTGGAGAGATGTTTCTGAATTGAATATTAGCAGACAAAATATTGTTATTACTACCTTTAAGAAACTCAAATTTAATTCATATATTGGCCTTTTATTTAGTCACTGCAATTTAATACCTTGAATTCTGGCTTTTGCAGTGACAATTTGACCGTTAATTTTTAATACAAAACAAAATTCTGAATTATGAAGAATCTTTTACTTTTATTTTTTATGCTTTCAACCTTATCTGTTTTTGGACAGAAAAAGGCGCAAGTGACCGAGAGTGTGCGACTGCAGACGGCTATCAGCAATGTCAATGCCCGACAATTTGACGGCACCGAGTCTTTCGAGGGACGAACGGTCCGTAAATCTATCCATCAGATTTACGCCGAGCAAGGTGCACAAACCAATGATCTGAACAAAGAAGAGTGGATCGGAACAACTTATTACGATTTACAGACCAATGGTGCTGGCCAGAATCGTGTACAGGCGGATGATGTTTCCAACATTAGCGCTGTATGGACGCATCACGGTCAGACGGAAGACGGTGGATTTCCACAACGTGGTACTGGTTTTAACGAAACAGATCCTTCTACCGGAACGTTCCCGGCTGATGATGATCAAAAATTAGAAACGCCTCGAACCGGATGGCCAAACATCGTTACCTTACCTGACGGAACAGACGTAGCCGTTTGTCACTTGCCAGCTGCGGTGAACGAATTGGTGATGCTGCGACGTGCGCCTGGAACAACTAATTGGGTAGAATCAAGAATCCCTACGGTGGTACCTAGTGGTTTATTGTGGCCACAGATTGCCGTTGGTGAAAATGGTACGCTGCACATGATTTGTGTTTCCACACCAGTAGGTAACGACGGTGCTACTTACGAAGGTTTGAATCCTGCTTTATTATACTTCCGTTCTGAAGACGGTGGATTAAACTGGGACATCGCTGACCGGATTCTTCCTGGTTTGGGTGCTCCGGACGCATCTACTACCAATGACCTGAACAGCGGAATCGGTGGAGACAGCTACCAGTTGGTAGCAGATGAAAATGGTAATGTAGCCATCGGAATATTTGACCTTTCTGAAGATATTATGTTGATGAAGAGTGAGAATAACGGTGATAACTGGGTAAAGAAGACCATCAGCGCATTGCCTTTTGATGATTATACTTTCAGCACAGTTCCTTATACCGTAGAAGATTTGGGAGGTGTAGACCCTAACGGTCCCGGAGCTATCGAGCCAATTGATTCTTTATCTGCTGCGGCACTTTCCTTTTTAACATCTGACGGATCAGGTTCAGTAGCCCTGGATGCTGACGGAGCGGCACACGTTGTTTTCCCACAAATGTACGTCTCTGCTGCCGATACAACTGCGGGAGCTGGTGCGTTTACTTTTTTCCCGTTCTTCGGTGATCTGATTTACTGGAATGAATGTAGCGAGACTATGACTTTCGTTGACGGAGTTGTGGATGCACTGGATACCAACCAGGATACGGTTCTTAACTTTACCGACTTCAATAACTTTGCGAATCACAACGGAAACATGTTTATCAGTATGCCTTCTATTGAAGTACTGGATGACGGAAGAATTGTTCTGGCTTATGCTGCTGCTATGGAAGAATTAATCAGAGAAAATGAAACTAATGTTAATCCAACACAGCATTACACACACGTTTGGATGACTGGTTCTTCTGATTACGGAGAAACCTGGACTACACCTGTAGATATTATCAATCCGGATCTTTCCTTATTTGGATTCCTGGTAAATACCACCGATGCTGTTTTCCCTAATACACAAGTTGTTTCTGAAACGCAAGTTGCGCTTACTTATCAATTTGATGATGAGCCGGGATTGAATCTGGTAGTAGCGGAAGAAGATCCTATTACTTCTAACACCATTGCAATGATCACCATTGACGTGGAAGAAATTCTCGGACTGACCGATTCTCCATCAGTTGAATGTGTAACCGGAACTACAACGGTAGCACCTGAGACTTTCAAATTTGACGTAACCCCTAATCCAGCAGCTGGTTTTACCACGATTAACTTCGAACTGGATCAGAGAGAAAATGTAACCATTGATCTTTACAACGTAGTAGGATCTTTAGTTGCTCAGACAAATTTAGGTAACGTTGCAACGGGCGCTTACAACCAGAATATTGCACTGGACAACCTTGCTCCTGGTGTTTATATGGTTAGCTTAAGAGCCGGCGATAAAGTTGCTACTCAGAAGTTAGTAGTTACAAAGTAATTATCAACCGATAACTTTTTGAAGTTATAGAAATTTAACTTCTATCAGGCAGTTATTTCAATTTTTTGAAATAACTGCTTTTTTTTTGAAAAAATTGACCAATTATTCGCATAAAATGTAAAATGCTTTGATTCTTTTCAATAAAAAAGTATTTTCATCAATTATTCATTGATCATATTTTTCCTACAAAATCATCTGCCATGCAAAGAATTATACTTTTGTTTTTTTTTATAACCACAGGAATGTACCACATTTCTGCTCAGCAACGGACCGCTGGAATTACCGGACCCAAATTATCTAAAACTGCCAGCGAAAGAGGCCAGCAGCTAAACGGTTCTGAGGTACTTTCCGGTCCAATCAGAATTACGGCCCACCAACAGTATTTGCTCAACGGAGCTACCACCAACGGAGAAGGTGGAGAAGAGTGGATTGGCGAAACCTACTACGACCTGCAAACCAATGGCGTGGTCGCTAACCGGATTCTTGCTCAACCGGATTGTGAGATTACAGCCGTCTGGACGGGACACGAACAGACGGAAAATGGCGCTTTTCCCAACCGGGGAACTTTCTTTCAGGAAGCAGAAAATTGTGGTCCCTTTGGTATGATGCCCAGTGAGCGAATCGAACCGTCCTCCCGTACCGGATGGCCCAATATCGTAAAACTGGGAGATGGCACCAATCTGGTTATCAATCATACCTTTGGTGCCAATGATGAAGTGATACTGGTCCGGCAAAACGCCGACGGTAGCTGGACCGAAGGAAACCCTCTGCCCGCAGATGCGGAACTTGGATTTCTATGGCCACGGGCGGTAGCCGTGGGGAATACCGTTCACGTAATCGGTGTGACTGGTCCCAATGATCCTGCCAGTCCGGTTTACGAGCGTACCTACGAAGGACTTACCCAGGCACTGCTTTATTTTAGGAGTGACGACGGCGGTCTTACCTGGGCCATTCAAAATTATATCATTCCCGGTACGACCAGTGCTGAAATTAAAGGAGTGAATGCAGACACGTATGCGCTCACCGCTGACGAGAATGGTAACGTAGCTATTGGTATTTTTCCGCTAACGGAAGATGTCCTGCTCCTGAAATCAGAGCAAAACGGAGATATTGGGTCCTGGACCTCCAGAATAGTACACGATTTCCCACTCGATCGATATGAACTGGGAAATGCCAGCTATACGCTGGAGGATATTGGTGGAGTGGATCCACGTGGTCCCGGTATTTTTTACGCGGATACAGATTTAATGGATTCTCTTTTTATTGGTACCTGTGATGGTACAGGATCGGTCACACTGGATGCCAACGGAATAGCGCATGTTTCCTACTCTGAACTGTTTATATATTCTGACAGTACGCTGCAGGAAGGTTTCCTGAACTTTTTCTTCTTACCTACCGGCATTGCTTACTGGAATGAAAGCTTTGACGATGACGATCCTCAGTTTATCGAAGCCGTAGAAGTAGGACTGGATGTGGACAGAAACAACGTTTATGATTTTCAGGCCAACGCAATTTACGTCAACGGAATTGCCTCTCCGGTTAGTTCTTCCAACATTGAGGTGACCGATGACGGTGAAGTAATTATTACCTACCAACAATCCATTGATACGTTGCTCAGTGAAAATTTGACCCAGCCACAGCACTATACGCAGATTTTTGTAACTGCTTCCATCGATGGCGGTGCTACCTGGGCTTGTCCTTACAATATTATTAATACCGATCTCTCCCTCTTTGGTTTTCTGGTGCCTACCACCGAAGCGGTCTTTCCGCATACGGCGCTGATCGAAGA
>CAKZUV010000072.1 GCA_937921555.1 uncultured Saprospiraceae bacterium | reverse complement strand
TCTTGCGATGATAAAGAAATACTTACGACCAATAGGCTGATTAATATAGACCATTTCATAATTATTGGTTTTTAGCGTTTATCAAATACACCGTTCATTAAAGACGACGTGTGCTTTAATCTGATAATTAAATATTCGTCATATCCGTCACCAACTGATGACAGAACGACTTTTCCCGAAATGTTTTCTCTCTATAATTGGAACAACCAAAAACCAGACAACTTGCGACTAATGGTTTTCATTATGGTCATGACGACCTGACAGGATAAATGTAAACAATACTTTTAATAAAAAAATGTAAAATGCGAAAAGTGACGGATACCTGCTCAAACCAAAAACCCAAACAACAACTTCGACTCATTAATCACCTGATAATCGATCTGATGATCGTTCATGCGTTTGAGCAGTGCTTTGTAGTCTGATTTCTTTTTCACTTCGATACCAACCATGGCGGGACCACTTTCACGATTGTGTTTTTTGGTATATTCGAAATGTGCGATGTCGTCGTTTTCGCCGAGCACCTCGTTGAGAAATTCCCGGAGCGCACCGGCTCTTTGTGGAAATTTTATAATAAAATAATGTTTTAAACCTTCGTACAGCATGGACCGTTCTTTGATCTCTTCGGTACGGATGATGTCGTTATTTCCACCACTAACAATACAGACCACGTTTTTACCTTTTATTTGTTCTTTATAAAAATCCAGGGCAGCAATCGTTAATGCACCTGCGGGTTCAGCGACGATAGCTTCGTCATTATATAAAGACAAGATAGTGGTACAAACTTTTCCTTCCGGTACGCGAATAATATCTTCGATGTATTTTTCACACAAAGCAAACGTCTTCTCCCCCACTCTTTGCACCGCCGCACCGTCTACAAAAGGATCAATTTTTTCTAACTTAACAATTTTTCCCGCTTTCCGGGATTCGTACATGGCCGCCGCACCGGATGGCTCGACGCCAATGATTTTTGTTTCCGGACTCATCTGACTAAAATAAGCACCCAGACCGGAAGCCAGTCCGCCGCCACCAATTGCCACAAAAAGATAATCAATCGGCACCCGTGCATCTTCCAGAATTTCCATGCCAATGGTTGCCTGTCCTTCGATCACTTTTTCATCATTAAAAGGATGCACAAAGACCCGGTTTTCCTGCTCCGCAAAATTAATCGCCTCCTGGTAAGACGCATCAAAGGTGTCCCCTTCTAAGACAATCGTCACAAAAGATTTACCGAATGCTTTTACTTTTTTGACCTTCTGAGGAGGTGTAGTGGAAGGCATAAAAATCTGTCCTTTCACCTCCATTTTCTGACAAGCCAACGCCACGCCCTGCGCGTGATTACCGGCACTGGCACAGACGACTCCATTCGCCAATTCACCGGCGGGCATACTGATCATTTTATTATAAGCACCCCGAATTTTATAAGAGCGTACCACCTGCAAATCCTCCCGTTTTAAAAACAGATTGGCCTCGTATGCTTCCGACAAAGACATGTTGTGCAGCAACGGCGTATGTACCGCCACGTCCTTTAAGCGTATTCTGGCTTTGAGAATATTTTCGGTAGTGATAGATGGGAAGGGAATTATTTTATTTTGTTGAGTCATTTTCTTCTATTGGCTCCTAGCTGTTTGCTTCTTGCTACTTGCTTCCCTCTGTCGCAGTATCACGCGGTCGAAGGAAGCAAATAGCAAACAGCAAATAGCAAACAGCATTCTTAAGCATTCTCCGGACGTAAACTACGCACCGCTTTTCCAGCCTGCCACATCTCCGATTCCCGGACTTCCCGTAATTCTTCTTCCAGTTTTTCCCGGTAATCCGGTTGGCTGTTCGTGTCAATAGAACGCTGCGCTTCGTTACCGGAAGCTACCTCGTCGTAGAGTTCCGCAAACACGGGAGCGACGGCATCACGGAATTTATTTTTCCAGTCCAATGCACCTCGCTGGGCAGTCGTCGAACAGTTGGCGTACATCCAATCCATACCGTTTTCTGCTACGAGTGGCATGAGGGATTGGGTCAACTCCTCTACCGTTTCGTTGAACGCTTCACTCGGCGAGTGTCCACGCTTACGGAGTTCGTTGTATTGTGCTTCGAAAATTCCGGCAATGGCGCCCATCAGGGTTCCCCGTTCTCCGGTCAGATCGCTGTATACTTCTTTTTTGAAATTGGTTTCAAACAAATAACCGGAACCAATTCCGATACCCAGTGCAATCACCCGGTCAAAGGCACGGCCCGTTGCATCCTGAAAAATTGCGTAACTGGAATTCAAGCCACGACCCGCGACGAACATCCGGCGCAAACTCGTACCAGAACCTTTGGGTGCTACCAGAATGACATCCACTCCTTCCGGAGGAACAATGCCCGTTCTTTCTTTGTAAGTAATACCAAAACCGTGAGAAAAGTACAATGCTTTTCCGGGCGTCAGGTATTTCTTCAAGGTTTCCCACTGCGAAATCTGAGCAGCATCTGACAACAGGTACTGAATGATGGTTCCTTTTTCGGCTGCTTCTTCAATGGAAAATAAAGTTTCACCGGGAACAAATCCGTCGTTGATCGCCTTGTCCCAGGACTTAGAAGGTTGGCGCTGACCGACAATTACGTTAAAGCCATTGTCCCGTAAATTTAACGCCTGGCCGGGACCTTGTACCCCGTACCCAATAATCGCGATGGTTTCATCTTTTAAAATTTCTCTTGCTTTTTCAAGTGAGAATTCATCTCGTGTTACAACGTTTTCTTCTACGCCGCCAAAATTCATTTTAGCCATTTTTAAATTAATTTTTTATTAAAAAATTGTTGATTTATTTATTATGGGCTTTGCCCGTTGAATCGCTTCGCTGGTTGAGGCGCTTCGCTTGTTGAATCGCTTCGCTCGTTGAGATCGTAATCTCAAAGTTTATAAAAACCTTTTCAACGCGCGTAGCGCACTCAACATTTCAACACGCGTAGCACACTCAACATTTCAACGCGCGCAGCGCATTCCCCCTAAGAAGTCTCCAACGAACGCAAGTACGTATTCAACATTTCCATTTGCCGGACAATGGCGATTCTTCCCGACCGGACAAATTCGTAAATACCTATTTTTTCCAGATCTTTTAATAAAGCCTGGGTTTCTGATTCGTGTCCTGTTTTTTCGATGACCACAAATTCTTTTTCAATTTCCAAAATCCGGGCGTTGTGTGAACGAATCAGTTTTTCTAAACTATTTCCTCCGGTAAAGGCCGACGTCGGGACTTTATAAAGCGCAATTTCCTGATGGACAATTTCGCTCGCATCGTAATAGAATGCTTTTAAAATATCCACTTGCTTGTCGCATTGTGCTACTACTTTTTGTACCAGATCTTCGGTCACTTTGATTACTACCGTCATACGGTGAATTCCTTTGATAGAAGATTCTGATACCGTCAGGGTATTGATAGAAATATGCCGCCGGGTAAATATTCCTACCACTCTGGATAAGATACCAGTTACATTTTCAGAGTATATTGCTATTGTAAATTCTTCTTCTTTCATCGTTTTTAGTTTAATTGGTTGTATCGGTTATCGGTTGTATCGGTTAATCGGTTATCGGTTGTCAATTAACTGATGAGCCAATCCACTGATTAACAAATCCACTGATTAACTAATTAACCAATCCACACATCAACTCAACCGAATCTCATCCACTGACGCACCACTTGGTATCATCGGAAAAACATTTTCTTCTTTTTCCACCATAACGTGCAGTAAAAAAGGTCCATCGTGTGCAAGCATTTCTGCAACACCTGCTTTCAGATCTTTTGGGTCCGTAATCTTTTTTCCCGCTACCCCAAAACCTTCCGCAATTTTCAAAAAATCAGGATTTTGCAACGCGACCGAAGAGTAGCGTCTTTCGAAAAATAATTGCTGCCACTGCCGTACCATTCCGAGATATTCGTTATCCAGTAATACAATTTTTAATCCTACATTCCATTGTGAGCACATGCCCAATTCCTGAATGGTCATCTGAAAACCACCATCGCCGATAAAAGCGACGACCTCCTGATCCGGTTTGGCGAGTTTTGCGCCAAAGCCAGCAGGCAATCCATATCCCATCGTTCCGGCACCTCCGGAAGAGACCCACTGATTGGTATTTTTATATTCGTAGTAACGGGCTGCAATCATCTGGTGCTGTCCTACGTCGGTGGCGACAATGGCCTGGCCATTCGTTTGATTACTGACTTCCCGGACGACCTGTCCCATTTTTATTTCGCCCGCTTTGGTGGCTTTCAGGTCTTGTTTGATCACCTGCTTCTCTTCCATTTTTCTCAGCTTCGCAAAATTCGCCCGCCATTTGGGATACTTCTTTTTCTTCACCAATGGCAATAAAGATTTCAGTGCCAACTTAGCGTCAGAAAGAATTGGAATATCTACGGGGACGTTTTTATTTATTTCCGCCGGATCAATTTCGATATGAATAATTTTTGCCTGCTTCGCGTACCGCTCCAGATTTCCAGTCACCCGGTCATCAAAGCGCATCCCGATGGCAATCAATACATCGCATTTATTGGTATTAATATTCGGGGCATAATTTCCGTGCATTCCGAGCATGCCCGTAAACAGCGGATGATCCGAAGGAATCGTGGACAGTCCGTGACAGGTACAACCCACCGGAATTCCCGTTTTTTCAATAAACTTCGTAAATTCTTTTTGGGCACCCGCAATCTGAATACCGTGTCCAGCCAGAATAAAAGGTTTTTTGGCATTATTGATCAATTCAGCGGCCGCTTTTAAATTTACTTTTTTTGGTTTTGGAAATGGGTGATAAGACCGGATTTTGGGTGCTCTGTGATACTCAAAATCAAGACTGGCCAGCTGGGCATCTTTGGTAATATCGATAACCACCGGACCGGGGCGACCGGTATTGGCGATATAAAATGCTTTCGCAAAAACAGCCGGAATTTCCGCTGCGTCTGTAATCTGATAATTCCATTTGGTGACCGCGGTAGTACAACTGATTACGTCAATTTCCTGAAAAGCGTCTTTTCCTAGCACCGTACTAAAAACCTGGCCGGTTACACAAACCAGCGGGGTTGAATCCATGAAAGCATCTCCGATTCCGGTAATTAAATTAGTCGCACCGGGACCCGAGGTAGCCATACACACACCAATGCGGCGAGTAACCCGCGCGTAGCCTTGCGCTGCGTGAATAGCGCCTTGTTCGTGGCGGGGCAGGATGTGCTGCAACTGATCTTCGTAGTGATACAGGGCATCATATACGGGCATGATGGCACCACCAGGATAACCAAATATGGTATCCACTTCTTCGGCGAGAAAACATCTTAATACGGCTTCGGCTCCAGTGATATTTTCTTTTTTTCTTGTCTTTCTCTTGCTGACTGCTCCGTCTTTTTTATTCACTGTGGTTGGCTTTACCATAATTTTGATTTTATTATTTTTTTGCAGTTTTTAGTATTCGTCGGTTACGCATCCCTCGCTGGCGGAAGAAACGCAGTGGGCATATTTTTTCAGAATTCCCTGAGTTGCATTTATTTTAGCAGGTTTCCAGTCAGCCTTTCTTCTGGCAATTTCAGCCTCCGGAATATCCGCGTCTAATCTGTTGTTTACTGCATCAATGGTGATCTCATCGCCATCTTCCAGTAAAGCAATTAATCCGCCTGTCTGTGCCTCCGGCGTTATGTGTCCTACGACGAAACCATGAGTTCCTCCGGAGAATCTTCCGTCGGTGATAAGCGCGACACTCGTTCCGAGTCCGGCACCCATAATGGCCGAGGTAGGCTTCAGCATTTCGGGCATCCCGGGTCCGCCTTTTGGTCCGCAGTAACGGATCACAATTACGTTGCCCGGTTCAATTTTACCAGCAGCAATTGCATTGTTGGCGGCTTCTTCGCTGTCAAACACCTTAGCGGTACCTTTAAAAATCTCTCCTTCTTTTCCGGTAATTTTTGCAACGGAACCACCACTGGCAACATTCCCATACAATATTTGCAGGTGACCGGTTTCTTTAACTGGATGATCGAAATCGTGAATTACGTCCTGGCCTTCCGCCAACGGTTTTACCTCGGCTAAATTTTCGGCTACCGTCTTTCCGGTTACGGTCATACAATCACCATGCAGATATCCTGCGTCGAGCAACATTTTTGCAACGGCTGGAATACCACCGACTTTATGCAAATCTTCCATAACGTATTTTCCGCTGGGCTTCAAATCAGCCAGAAAAGGTGTTTTATCACTGATCCGCTGGACATCATCAATTGTCAGAGAAACATCGACCGATTTAGCCATCGCAATCAAATGCAGTACCGCGTTGGTAGACCCACCTAAAACGGTAATTAAAGTAATTGCATTTTCGAATGCTTCTTTTGTTAAAATATCTCTGGGTTTGATGTCATTCACCATCAGATGACGAATCGCTTTTCCCAGTCGTTCGCACTCTGCCAGTTTATCCGGACTGATGGCAGGATTACTGGAATTGTAAGGCAAACTCATTCCCATCATTTCTATGGCAGAAGCCATGGTGTTCGCGGTGTACATACCTCCGCAGGCACCCGCACCGGGGCAAGCCTTACGAACTACTGCTTTAAAATCTTCGTGGCTTATTTGTCCGGCAATCTTCTGACCGTGCGCTTCGAAAGCGGAGACAATATCCAGTTTCTTATCATTGTGACAACCCGGCTGAATCGTTCCACCGTAGACCAAGATAGCCGGTCGATTTAACCGTCCCAGTGCCATCATTGCACCCGGCATATTTTTATCACAACCCACTACAGCAATGATGCTGTCATACCATTGTGCGGACGCCACCGTTTCGATTGAGTCCGCGATGATGTCCCGAGAGGGAAGCGAGAAACGCATTCCTGCCGTCCCCATGGAAATCCCGTCACTGACACCGATGGTGTGAAAAATAAGACCGATCAAATCTTCGGTAGCACTGACACTTTTTTTGATATCCTTTGCCAGATCATTCAAATGCATATTGCAAGGGTTGCCTTCCCATCCGGTACTAACAATTCCAACTTGCGCTTTTTTCAAATCATCTTCATCCATCCCAATTGCATGCAACATGGCCTGCGCGGCGGGTCGGGAATCATCCTGCGTAACTTCTTTACTGAATTTGTTTAACACGTTTTTGTTATTTTATTCATCTAGATTGACGAGACTTTATGAGAAAGTGTTTCATTTTACATCCCGTATCTTCTGTTTATAAAAGGAAAGATTTTGTGCTGATACACTTCCGTCGATTGTCTTCGGTTGACAAAGATGGTGCTTGTAGGCAAAACAGTCTAACTTTTAGGTTTCTTCTTTTAGGGTAAAGATCACTCAATTTACGGCGTTCAAGCAGGAGTGATATTTTATAAACAACTGAAAATCAGTTAATTAATATAAATAAATCACGAATTTCAACTATCGTACAGCACACCTTCCTGGTATTGACCTAAGATTTTAATTCCCGCCGTGTGTGGCCCAAGCTCCTCAATAATTGCGGAAAGGTTACTATATTTTTCTAAAATAAAATCAATAAAAAAGATGTAACGCCATGCTTCACCGATTAGCGGTACCGATTGTACCTTGGTCATATTAGCCTGATGGTCGGCCAGGACCTTGAGTGCTTTGTGTAAACTTCCAGCCTCGTGCGGGACAGAAAAACTGATGGATATTTTATTAATTTTTGATGGTATAATCGTGGGTATTTGTTTACCAACTACTAAAAACCGTGTAAAATTTTTCTTATTGGTTTCAATCCCTTCTGCCAGTAAATCCATGCCGTAACGTTCGGCTGCCAGAGAGGAAGCAATCGCCCCGATTCCGGCTAATTCTCCTTCCCGAATCCGTTTGGCACTGAGGGCCGTATCTTCCATTGATACCAGCTTGATATGTGGATGTTTTTTAAAAAAGTACAAACATTGTTCGATGGCAACTGGATGAGAATGAACTTCCTTGAGGTCTGCTATTTTTTGACCTGGTAGCGCCATCAGATTTTGACGGATTCTCAGAAAAACTTCTCCGGTGATTTGGAGACCGGAATTATTCAGTAGCTGATAATTTTTCAACAGACTTCCAGCAATGGTATTTTCAATAGCCATCATGCCACCATCGGCGAACGTACCTTTTTCTACGACCTCTACCAGTTCGTCAAAGGTGTCGGCGGGAACCATTTCTACTGATTGTTCGGGATAATAACAACGGGTAGCAATCTCATGAAAGGCACCGGGATATCCCTGAATAGCAATACGTTTTGTGATGCTCATTTTAATTTTTTTTAAAAAGAAATCAAAAAAAAAAGAGTTCCAAAAAAGGAACTCTGTTTTTTTCAATCAACAAATTGATAAGTTCCAGTTACGACGGTTCGTAAATGCAAATAAAAATAAAGTTGACGAAGAAACTATTTTTCATACTTCAAACATAGGGTTTTAAAAATCAGGAAGCAAGATTTTTTTCAAAAAAAGTTTTAATAAAATATCTAAAAGGGTACCCAATTTGGTGATGATGCGTACTTTTGCGTAAAGAAGTTACTTAAAAAAAATAATATGCCGGTAATCTCCGAACGAGGAAAAAAAGCCATTCCTTCTCCCATTCGTTTTTTAACACCTTATGCGTCAGCCGCAGAAGCACGTGGTGTTAAAGTACACTATATGAATATTGGCCAACCCGATATCGATACGCCCGCGGAGGCGATGGACCGGGTAAGAAATACGGATATGCGGATTCTGAAATATACCCCATCGGCGGGAATAGATTCTTACCGGGAAAAACTGGTGGATTACTACCGGCGGTTTGATGTTGAGGTAGTCAAAGAAAATATTCTCGTAACGACCGGAGCCTCGGAAGCCATTTCACTAGTACTGAATTCCTGCCTGGACAATGATGATGAGGTCATTGTCCCCGAACCTTTTTATGCAAATTATCTGGGATACGCGCACGCTACCGGCGTAAAAATAAAACCCATTCCTACTTTCATTGAAAATAGTTTTGAGTTGCCGGACATTGCCAGTTTTGAACCTTTAATCTGTTCGAAAACAAAGGCCATCTTTTTGTGTAATCCCAATAATCCCACCGGAGGAATTTACGGACAAAAGGACCTGGAGGCACTCGGCAAACTGGTAAAGGGGCACGACTTGTATTTAATTGTGGACGAAGTTTATCGTGAATTTTGTTACGACGATGATTTTTATTCGGTACTTCGACTGGCCGGTTTAGAAAAACATACCGTGGTCATTGATTCAATTTCAAAACGTTTTAGTGCTTGCGGAGCGCGGATTGGTTCTATCGTTTCGCAGAACAAGGATTTGATTAAGGCTTGTCTGACGTTTGCACAATTGCGATTGAGTGCGCCGGGATTTGGTCAGTTGCTGGGAGAAGCAACGCTGGATTTACCACCCGTTTATCTGGAAGGTATCCGGGACGAATATGATTTGCGACGGCGTACCTTAATCAAGCGTCTGGAAAAAATACCGGGTGTCCTTTGTTATTTACCGAAAGGTGCCTTCTATGCTTTTGCGAGGTTGCCGGTTCCCGATACCGGAAAATTTTGTCAGTGGATGCTGGAATCTTTTTCTTATAATAATGAAACGGTTATGCTGGCGCCGGGAGCCGGATTTTACGCTACGAAGGGCCGCGGACTGGATGAGGTGCGGATTGCTTATATTCTGAATACAGGGGATATCGAAAAGGCGATGGATTGTCTGGAGGCGGGGTTGGAGGAGTTTTTGGATGTGCGGATTGTTTGATGTGCGGATTAGTGGATGTGCGGATTCATTAATTTTCGGTACATTAATGAGATATTTTGTCAACGATTAAACGATTAAACAAATCAACCATTAAACAAGAAAACAAAAAATACTTCCTCTTCCTCGCCTACGAAGGCACCGCTTACCACGGCTGGCAGCGTCAGTCTTCCGTTTCTTCCGTGCAACAAACCATCGAAGAGGCGCTCAGCAAAATATTTAAAGAAACCATTCGCATTCACGGATGTGGCCGGACGGACGCCGGAGTACACGCAACCCGCTATTACGCACAGACTTTTTTACCCAACTGGAATTTTGATCTGGTAGAACGAATTAATCTTGTATTACCAACGGATATCAGCGTTTTTGAATTTATACCCGTTACCCCGCAAGCGAACGTACAATACAGCGCCCAAAGTCGTACCTATCAGTATTATTTTCATTTGAATAAAAATCCTCTGTTAAACCATTTCAGCACCTGGTACTGGAAAACAAATCCTGATCTTTCTTTGCTGGAAGCAGGACTCAAACGGATGGTCGGAACGAAGGATTTTCACGCTTTTTGCATACGCCCCGATCAGTACAAAGATACCCGCTGCGTCGTATCACAGGCAACGCTTCATGAAGGTCCGTTTCCGAAAAGTTACTATATCGAACTGACGGCCAATCGTTTTTTACAGCAGATGATCCGGCTGTCGGTCGCCCGGTTGATCGATCTCAGTATTGGAAAAATAACCCTCGGGGACTTTGAGGCAGCTTTAGAAACACGACAGCCTTTCCTCCATCATTTGCCGGCTCCGCCACAAGGATTGCGACTGGCAGACGTGGCCTACGACTGGAAAGAATTGAAAACAGAAAAGTCCACAAAATCTGATTAATAACGGGGAGAAGTCATATTCCTCTTTTTTTTCGTACCTTTAACCTATCATCAAATAATGTTACTAAAAATGTCAAGAAGTATTAAGATCAGAGTTGTTAAAGAATCTGCTAAAACTGTAACCATCAGAATGCTAAGTCTTAACCGTGAGATGCCTGTACCAAAAGCCGAATTTGAAAAACGACTGGAAAGTGGAATGTACGAAATTGTTCCTTTACGTTCTGCACCACCGCCGCCACCGGTAGAAGAAACGACTTCAGAGGAAGGCGCAGCAGCGGAAGAAAATAATATGGCTCCTGCGGAAGATACACCCGAAGCGGAAGCAATGGAAACAGCCGATTCCGAAGAAGAATAAAAAAACATCCAAAGTTTCTAAATAAGAGGCCAATAGTTTGCACTATTGGCCTCTTAGATTTTAATGGATATCTGTCGGTCTTTTCAGAGAAAAAATAAGAAATCCGGATAAATTTCCAAAGTCTTTTAAGCCTGCGCCGGAGGCGTATTGAAATTCATGGGTGGAAAACCGCCCTGATCCGGCTCGTCAATTTTACCGTGCTGCGCCTCAAATTTTTTTACATTGTCCATCAAAGCCCGCATCAGTCTTTTAGCATGTTGGGGAGTCAGAATAATCCGGGACTTCACCTTGGCTTTGGCCACATTGGGCACCAATCGTACAAAATCTACCACAAATTCGGATTGAGAATGTGCAATGATTGCCAGATTAGAATAGGTACCTTCCGCAATTTCTTCGGGTAATTCAATATTCAACTGTCCCTTTTGGGGAGGAGTAGGATTGTCATTTTTATGATCTGCCATTGTTATCTTTTTTTATTTTATTACGCAATATCGCTATATTTGGTTCACCTTGCAAATTTTGTTTTCGAATCGATAAATTCCCCAAACGACCTTCTTTTTGATTAAACAATTCAACAAATCAATCATGAAACACCAAAAATCATGAAACAGCAACACCTTGATACCAATCGTATCCTTTGGGATAAAAAGACAGAAATTCACAAAAATGCTGAATTCTACAACCTGGCAGGTTTTCTGAAAGGAGATACTTCTCTGAAAGAAATTGAACTAACGGCATTGAAGGATCGTATCGCCGGGAAATCCGTCTTACATCTGCAATGTCATTTTGGTCAGGATTCCTTGTCACTGGCCCGCATGGGTGCACAGGTTACAGGTATTGATTTTTCAGAAACCGCTATCACCCTGGCCCGCTCACTCAACGAACAACTGGAATTGAACACCCGGTTTGTTGTCTCAGATATCTACAGTTTACCAAAAAATCTGAAGGGTCAGTTTGATGTTATTTTTACTTCCTACGGGGTATTGACCTGGCTTCCGGACCTGGATCGCTGGGCAGAAATAGTCGCACATTTTTTAAAGCCCGACGGCTTTTTTTATATCGCCGAATTTCATCCCACACTATATATGTACGACCACGAAAAGCAAAAAATCGGTTACCGTTATTTCGACCATATCGATCCTTACGAAGAAGTAGAACAGGGAACTTACGCGGACACTAAAGCCGATATTGCCCAGCGGGAATATTTCTGGAGTCACTCACTGGCCACCGTTTTTCAGTCCCTGCTCAAACAGAAATTACAGGTGGTTGATTTTCAGGAATTTGATTTCTCTCCTTACAACTGCTTTCCAAATATGAAAGAAACAGAACCCGGCAGATTTATTTACGGTGATACAAATAATCGCATGCCACACATTTTTTCACTGGAAATGAAAAAATAACCTCCGCGAAAAGTAAACCTGAAAACCTGATTTTCACCCAACTGCTGTCTCTTTTTTTCCTGTCACAAAAAAATTGGAATCCTTTTTGCAAATCATCCTTTGCAAACCATACTCCCCTTCCCCTTCAGTTTATACAAACTGCAATCCACCGGCAAACTTCCCCCTCTTTAGATAGTATTTTAAACCTAACAAACTTAAAGATTCATGACTGAAATCACAAAATCAATCCTGGCTACTTCCGTAGTTAAGAAAAAAGAGGCGTATCAAAAAGATTCCATAAACACAGATTTGTTCGCTGAAATTCAAAACCGCACTGCATCCATCGCAGTGGTCGGACTTGGCTACGTGGGCTTACCCGTGGCACTCGAATTTGCAAAACATTTCAATGTTGTTGGATTCGATATCAACGAGGCAAAAGTAAATATGATGGTTGCCGGAAAAGATCCATCTTACGAACTGGAAGATGAGCAATTTCTAAATAAAACAATTGAATTTTCTTACCGGGAAAAGGCAATGGCCGACGCACGTTTTTTTGTAGTAGCCGTTCCGACACCGATCGATCAATATCGTCAACCCAATCTAAACGCATTGCGTGGTGCCACGGCCAGTGTGGCCAGAGTACTGAAAAAAGGAGATTATGTCGTCTTTGAATCAACGGTTTATCCTGGTTGTACCGAAGAGGTTTGTGTACCAATTTTAGAAGAAATCTCGGGACTCACTTTTATAAAAGATTTTAAAGTAGGTTATTCTCCCGAACGTATTAATCCGGGTGATAAGAAAAATACCATTGATAAAATAGTTAAAATAGTTTCCGGTTGCGACGAGGAATCTCTGGAGGTAATCGCCAACGTTTACGCAAGTATTATCACAGCGGGTATCCATAAGGCGCCAACACTCAAAGTAGCAGAGGCAGCAAAAATTGTCGAAAATACCCAGCGGGATGTCAACATTGCGTTGATGAACGAACTGTCAATGATCTTTGAAAAAATCGATGTCAACACTTTTGACGTTTTAAAGGCAGCCGGTACCAAATGGAATTTTCTTAATTTTTATCCCGGACTGGTCGGCGGACATTGTATCGGAGTAGATCCTTACTACCTGATCCAAAAATCAATCAGAGTTGGTCACAATCCAATTTTAATTTCTGCGGGAAGAAAGGTCAACGACGGAATGCCCGCGACGATCGCCGATAAAATTTGTCACGAAGTAGAACAAGTTGGAAAACGGCCTTTGGAAGCAAAGGTACTCGTAATGGGTATTACTTTTAAAGAAAATGTAACCGATATCAGAAATAGTAAAGCAGCCGAAATGGCCAAAGAATTAATGAATCGTTTTGGGCAGGTAGATGTAGTCGATCCGGTAGCCGATCCCAAAGAAGTACGCCAGCATTATTCGATGGATTTGAAACCAACTATGGGTGATGATTATGATGCAGTCATTGTTGCCGTCAGTCACCAGGAATATCTGACACTGGAAGAAACTGATTTGAATAAGCTTTGTACTAAAGATGCCTTCGTAATGGACTTAAAAGGTATCCTGAAAAACAAGGTAACCGAAATGAAATATTTCTCTTTATAATAAAACTATATTTTTTTCCATACACACTTAACACCAAATTATAATCCGGACGCCCGGCCTTGCTTAATTGTAAGGTCGGGTTCTTTTTTTGTTGAAACACTTCGTTTGTTGAATCGCTGCGCTCGTTGAACTCGTTTTATCTTGTAGGAAAACAGGTTTACTCAAAATAAGAAATATTTGGGGATTGTAGTTAGATTATTCAAACTTGAAAGCAGGAAATTAAAATTTTACGATAGAAGGGCAGATTGAATATTCGTTATTGAAGATCCAATATTCAGTGTTCACATTTTGTATTTTTTATTGAAAATTGAACACCATACTCCGGGATCGGGGCATAAGGCTTTACCGTTTTTTGTCCGCTGCTCCTCCTACTTTGGATATGTCCATCTTACGGTGTAGAGAAAACTCTTCCAGATATTCCGGAGCTTTTCCATATCACATACCAGTTCTTCCCGCGTCATTTTCTCAATATCAAAAACACCATTCAGTCGTTCCTGTGCTTTCACCAGTTGATCCAGTGCGACCAGTCCTCTGCTCACGACGAACATAATCTGCATACAAAAAACAAGATAATTGTTTGATTTATAACCTAAAGTATAAAAAGCCTCAAAGCTGTCATGAATCAACTGGATATATTCCTTCTGGATCGACAATACATCTTTGGTTTTTGTCAATAGTGTATCCACCCCATCCAAGTGATCACGCCGCACATCAAAAACATCATCCGTCAGCTGAATTAATTGTCCCAGAATATAAACAGCCTCTGCTTCTCCGGTCGCGTAATCATGTTGTAAAATACTACGGGATAGTGCCACGGAATAACTGCCTTTGTCGTAAGTAATTTTACGGATTGCACGAATCGATAAATTTCCGCCCACCTGCGCTTTGCTGGCCTCTTGTTCGTATCCGACTTTCTGTAAATAAAAATTAAATTTAGTTTCGTCTTTAAGATTATTCAAAATCACATCATAAAAACCCTTACTCAATAATTCCGTAATATTCCCGTATTTATACTGTCCTTCCGCCAAATCAACCAACGACTCGTCCATCGTATAATCATAAC
Source organism: uncultured Saprospiraceae bacterium (assembly GCA_937921555.1). GTDB lineage: Bacteria > Bacteroidota > Bacteroidia > Chitinophagales > Saprospiraceae > JALZUU01. Next base: position 9,563 of record CAKZUV010000072.1, on the reverse strand, counting down.
GATCAAAAAGATCATCGTAAACTGCTGTTGCAGCTCCCAGATAAAATCCGGCGAGTGCTTCCTGCCGGGTTTGTGATTTTCCGCGCAGCACGGTAAACCAGACATTGGTAATGCTGCCGAGCATTCCGTGGTAATAAATTCTTTTACGGTATTTTAAATTAACGGGTTGGCCTACGGTAGCGTATGCTTTTTTGATAAGCTGGTAAAGTCCGGGACGGTAGTAAAGGGTATTGATGAGCACCACACTATATCCCAGCCTGATCAAACTATAACAATAAATTAAAAATTTGATGATCATCAATTCTGTAGTTAACGTTCATTCAAGTTTTGACAATTACAGAATAAATTTGCCAATTGCTGTCAATTAATGAAGATCAGACAAGCTATCAGCTTGCCAGTAAGAATGGCAAGATAGGACTATTTATGGAATTTAGAATGAAATAAAGAAAGGTTATCAGAAGATACCAGATACGCTCTTAGGAATGGCAAATAAATAAGTGCAGGGTGAGGCAAAAACGGGAAGTATAGAATCGTTATTTATTTATCATTCCTTATTTAATCGCCTTTTCACAAACCAGGGATTTACTGATGGTAAAATAAAAAGTGGTTCCTTCTCCGACTTGAGATTCAAACCAGATCCGGCCTTTGTGCCGGTTGATAATACGCTTACAAAGAGACAAACCGATTCCGGTACCTTCATAGGTCTCCCGGCGGTGCAATCTTTGAAAAATCTGAAAAATCTTATCCGCGTAATCTGCTTTAATCCCGATACCATTATCCCGTACCGTAAAAAGCCAATCCCCTTCCCGTTCTTCATTTTTGACCACGACCCTCGGGCTGGCACTTTCATTAAATTTTATCGCGTTTCCAATCAGATTATAAAAAACAATTCCTAACTGATCCGGTACGCAACTGATGGATTCGGGCAACAGGTGCATGTCAATACATGCCTTTTTTTCGATAATTCGCTGGTATAAATCCAGCACTTTATTATTGACAATTTCATTCAGATCAGCAGGTTCAAAGTCCAGTGACTGGTGTCCAACCTGAGAAAATTCCAGCAAGTTTTTTATCAGTCTGGACATTCGGTTTACTCCGTCTACCGCAAAAGAAATAAACCGGCGGCCATCGTCTTCCAGGCGTTCTCCGTATTTTCTTTCCAGAAGCTGAATAAAATTACCAATCATCCGTAGTGGTTCCTGCAAATCATGAGAGGCAACATAAGCAAACTGTTGCAGATCAATATTTGAACGTTTTAACTCCAGGTTGATTTCTTTCTGATGAATCATCCGCCGTTCGATCTCTTCTTCGAGTTCCCGGTTGTGGACCGTTAGTTTGTTCATCAATTGATTAATTTTGGCCTCTCCTTCTTTCTGCTGGGTCAGATCATTCCAGATCGCAAAAAAGATTTCTTCCCCGTGATATTCGTATTGCGTAACCGTAAAAAGAACGGTGTGGTTATTTCCGTGAACATCCATAATCACCCATTCAAAGCTATGGCTTCCCATCGTACGGGCTTTATCTGTCATGCCTTGAAAAACTTCCATTGATAATTTTCCGTCGGGCTGGACAATGGGCATCAATTGTTTTAAGGACGTTTGTTTTAATGCTTCCTTCGTCTCAATCCCCAGGAAGCTGAGCGCCGGTTGGTTGCTGTTTATTATTTTATTTTTATTAAATAAAAACAAAGGAAACGGGGCATGCTCAAAAATATTTTTGAACTGAGATTCGGTTTTGGACAACGCTGCCTCAGCAGCTCTTTTCTCCGTCAAATCCTGTACGATTACCATATCCTGAATAACTTCACCCTCCGCGTTCCGAATCAAAGAAACGGTTATACGCACAGGTTTCAGATCACCACTCTTGTGAATATATTCAATGCCAAATTCAATAGAATCTTTTTCACCGGAAGTAAGTTCTGCGTAGCGCCTGGTACGATCTTTAATATATTTTTCGGGAACGATATCCGAAATTTTTAACTGATAAACTTCTGCTTGCGAATATCCCAGCAACTCCATAAATTTATGGTTGGCGTATTTAATTTGTTCTACGCCTTTTGTCACCACAATCCCGACGGGAGCATGTTCAAAAAATCCACGGAACAGGCTTTCATTACTTTCGAGTTCCCGGGCAGCTCTTTTTTCTTTGGTTATATCGTCAAAAGTCCAGACGCGTCCGTTAAGTATCCCGCCGACCTTGTGCGGCTGAGTGGCATAACTAATTATTCGCCCGTCTTGAAATTCTATCTCCCCGTTGGCAACGGCCTCCTTTTTTTCTTCCAACTGACGGTAAAGCTGTATAAATTCTCCCGGACTTTTACCCGTATCGACCACCCCACATAAAAAGTCATTTTCGTTAGGATTTTCAATCTGTATTTTCCAAATTTTTGTAAACATTCGATTATACTGACCAATCTTTCCATCATAATCAATAAAAGCAATTCCATTGTTGGTTGATTCCAGTGTGGCGTTTGACTTGGCAATCGTTTTTTGTAAAGAATCTTTTGTGGTCGTCAAAGTCGTATATCGCCGCTCCAGCAATCTGCTCACGTACCCAATCAGAAAAAACTGGTAAATAATATTCCCAATCGTAAAATTCGAAATGTAATTTGCCTCCTGCAATGGATAAAACGGTTCCAGATAAAAGAAGTTAAACGCGATAAAAAGCTCACAGGTAAGAAAAAACCAGGCAAAGAATTTTCGCTGGGCTTTGTTTTCATTCAGAAAAGCATTAATCAAATGGACATTGATCAAAAAGGTAAAAGACATTGCCGCTCCTCCGTATAAAACGGAAAATGCACTGAAGGCAATGCTGCTTCCTATAAGAAAGACATTGATTCCGGCAGTAGTATTTGTTTTTTTATAAACAAACCAACAAAATACGTTGAGAACAATCAGTCCCAATGAGAAGTACATCAACGGAATACTTCCCAATATCCAACTGTAGATAATATTGATTATCAGAAAGGCAGAAAACGTGTACGCAGAAATCTTCAAAAGATTCTCTTCGGAATAATTTTGCCACAAAATTCTTATTGTTCCAGATACAGAACGATCTTTTTCAGATATTAACTCAACCATATTTAGTATTTCTCAACAAAAATATAAGCAGCAATTGTGCCTAAAAACAAAAGGAAGGACAGATTGCCCTTCCTTGTATTCGGTTATCCGGTAAATCCCGAATATCGGCTAATCCGGGAGGTTGCGCTTGAATCTGAGTGGTATAAAAAGATTAAAATACAATTAGCGAGATTATTCACAAAAGGAAAATCTGAGCAGCTTTTTTATGAAAATTGGGAATTTCGCTGCCTCAAATGTCGCCGAGGGGACTTTTTTATTCTAAAAAAAAATTAGTTAAAAATTGCACAAAACTAAAATATTACCATCAAAAAAGCGGTCAAAATGGTTTGCTATCCTTAACAAAAGGGATAATTACCTTGTTTATGGTAGAACATTTTGTGACACTTCTCGTTTATCAAGGCGTACGGAGGACATATTATTGACTAAACTAATAAAATGTCCTATCTTTGCGCCGCTTTTGGGAAATCCCTTAAACCATATTGCAATTACCGATTTTCCAGAGAACCAAAGAAAATTTTTTAGAAAGCATTTTTGATCCATGAACAAGATTATTTTATTTCTGCTAACACTGGCAGGTGTAATAGCTAATAGCTGTTACCAACCTCCTTTAGAAAAAAATCTCTCCTCCCAAAGTGAGTCTGATTCGCCCCCCCCTTTCATGGTTAAACATGATTTTTCTCCCAATGGCAGGAAACAATCCGCTCCTTTACATAAACAACTCTATACTACTCAGGCAATTAGTGCTGACCACTTTCCGGAAATAACGGAATCAGTGCGAACCGCTCTGAATCAGCAGCAAAGATTACTGAAATACAAAAAGCGAAAACATCCGCAAAAAGTAGGAAATCTGATAGTTTCCAACGAACAATTACAAAAGACCGCCGATATCCTGCTAAAGGCGAATGATGGTGACCTGGCGGAGATTATCCACCAGCTGAATGCCCATAAAATCAAAGGAGAGGATGGACGTGGAAATGTCCATTTCACCGGGTATTATACGCCCGTCCTTCCGGTTAGCAGCATCCAATCTAAAGAATATCCTTATCCGATTTATGCCTTTCCACAGGACTGGCAAGGTTCACTACCTTCCCGTCAGGAGATTGATGGTGAAATGGTTTTAAAAGGAAGAAATCTGGAATTAGCTTACGCCAAAAGTCTGATCGATATTTATATCATGCAGGTGCAGGGGTCCGGAATCGTGGAATACGAAAATGGTAAACAGGAATTATTTGCTTTTACAGGTTCTAACCGAAAATCTTACGCCAGTATCGGTACTTATATGTTGAAAAAAGGACTGACGACTCCTCAACACGTATCCTTACAGTTTATCAAGAAATATTTACAGGAAAATCCGGAAAAGGAACATGAAATCTTATTCAGCAATCCTTCGTATGTGTTTTTTAAACCAGTTAATTCGATGCCAAAAGGGGCAGGACTCGTTCCATTAACTGAAATGCACTCTATCGCGGTAGATACCCGTTATATTCCGATGGGAAGTATTTTACTGGCGAGTGTTCCGGTAATTGATAATAAAAATAAAGTAATAAATCACGAATATCGTCTGGTAGTAGCTCAGGATATTGGTGGTGCCATAAAAGGACCGGGTCACGTTGATCTTTATACCGGAGTAGGATACGAAGGCCGCCGGCAAGCTGGTCGTTTACATCATTATGGAAACCTGTGGTTGCTTTTACCCGCCGAAACCGAGGAGGATGGTACGCTTGCATTAAATGCACCGTAAAATAAATTCATATTCTTTTCGGCCAGATAGTCCGTCGCTTTGCATATATTATTTTTTATCTATATATTTGTACTATTCCATGATCTTATTGTATCTAACACAAGAAGACAACCTGAACGTACTTAGCCACTCAAGTAAATAAACCTTAAAAAATGTAATCGCATTTTTGCTTTTTGAAACTACATATATTGAAAAATATAATAAATGGTTTAGTCTTTGCTATAAAATTAACACACACAGACTATTAAATTTATCCATGACAGATTTAAAGAGAGTACCTGAAAAAGGTAGAAAAAGTACAGAAAAACCCAGTCATCGACTTGCGGAAATAGCTTTGATTCCCATCTTTGTTATTTTTGGAAGCGTTGGTCTTTTCCTCGTCCTTGACCACATGAAATTCAGAGCGGATAAGACCTTCGAGAATCCTATATATGATCATCCTTCGGTTGATGATAACCGTTCAGAAGATACAAAGGGTATGGCGGTTGCCGTTAAAAAACCGGCAGAAGATAAAATGATTACGAGCAAGCAGCTTCATGTTGGAGGTCCGCGTGAAGCCCTCACTCCCGTTCTTTTTGAAGTTGAAAATTTTAATCAAAACGCAGAATATCTACTCGATTTTGGAGATGGTATTCGCCGGGTACTTAATCAAAGAACGGAGTCTCATATCTATAAAAAAGCTGGTAATTACGAACTATCTCTTTACGTTACCTTTCAGGGCAAACGTCGTGTTTTAACCAATAAGGATATTGAGATCATGGAACCAATTACTGTAGCGACAAACGCCACGCTTATTGATTTTAAAAAAAACCATTAGATTTTAAATCAAATCACCTAACTTTTGCAAAAAAAACCACCGAAAATTAAATTCCAGTGGGTTAATAAAAATACTTATACAGATCTGATTATAATTTTATCCAGACCATTTTTTTAATTTGAGGTTTTCGGTCAGTCGTCTCTAATTGATAATATAACATACCTGCTTCTCCCAGTTCTGCGGCTCCGAGTGTAATTTCATGGTAACCACTCTCGTAGTTGCCAGAGGTTGAAAAACGGTTTTTACCATCCATATCATAAACCGTTAAAGTAGTTTCTCCAGCTTTGTCCAGATAGAATCCAACCCTGGTATTTATTTCAAATGGATTGGGGTAATTCTGATATAAACTAAAACGATCCTTTTCAAAACCTCTATCTTCTTCGAATAATAAATCTGCGTGCATCAATCCGTGGATTTCGCTGTAGGCTTCCGCGGTTGTCACATTTGAGCTTGATTTTAATACTTCACTCAACGTCAGCGTTTCTTTGGCATTTACAACAATACTGAAAAGTACCGTTTCATCTTCCAGACTGAGACCGTGAGCTGTATTCCAACTCGTGGTGATGATTCCTGCTTCCTGGTGATGAGTTCCAAAATTTTCTTCGTTCAATCCACGTAGTGCCGCCGGGATAATTTCCGTAATTTCTATTTTTGCCGGATCAAATTCCAGCGTCATCTGGTATCCTAACAGCGCAGAAAAATCCCGAGCTTTTACGTCAATAATTTTAGTCAATCCTGCTTCGATCCGGATATCCGCAGCGACCAGATGCTGGGTGGATCGTCCGGTACGCGTGTCGCCACTGACCAATGCGTTGGGAATAGCAGATCCGTTCAAATCACCTATTTTAATTCCAATAAAATCCTGCTGTATGTCACCATTGAGTCCGTTTATATTTAAAATTTCCGGAAAAGTATTCACGAATGGATTTGCCGGATTATTAAAAATATAGCCCGCATCCACAAAACGCCAGGAAGTATTATTACTAAAATTTTCATCAATTCTCAGAATCAACCGACGCAGTTCAATTAAATCCAGCGAGCTGACGGTACCCGAATTATTGATATCCGCCGCAATAATTTTATAAGGGTCATCCAGTGGTTGTATTTCCAGTAAGTGTTGTCCCAGTAAAATCAGATCCATAGTAGAAAGTCCGTTCATCACCTCCGTATTTTTCGCCGGCGTAACTGCATAATTTTGTCCAGGCTCCAGCTCGAAATTATAGGCTCCCGTTTCATCGGTGGTCATCTCCCCCATCATTTCCGCAGCAGCGTTTCCTTCCGCGGTTACACGAACTTCATCGATCATTTCGTCGGCCGTATTGGTAATGATACCAGCAACGGTGGCCGTAGTAACATTGGTTTCATGTTCGTTGATCCAGATAGCAGTCGTGATGGTGGTGGCATTTCCACAATCGTCCGTAGCCGTCCAGTCCCGCTTTGCGGAAATTCCATCTTCACAGATGACCCCGTCCGGAGGTGACTGATATTCTACGAATGTAAGCGTTACATTTCCGCAGTCGTCAACCGCAACAGGAATTTCAAATGCAGGAATATTGTTACAACCAACATCCGGGGTTTCGGGAATAAAGGTAAAGACCGGTGGGGTCACATCCGCGTTCACCCAAATAGCCGTGGTAACGGTAGTTGTATTGCCACAATTATCCATAGCGGTCCAGTCCCGCTTGAGGGAATAACCATCCTCACAAATCGTACCTGGCGATTGATATTCTACAAAAGTAATCGTCACGTTACCACAATCATCCGTTGCGGTTGGTGCTTCGAATTCAGGGATATTTCCACAATCCACATCCGGAGTTTCCGGGATAAAAGTAAAGACGGGTGGCTGAGCGTCTCCTTCCAGAATTACAGAAGTCGTTATCGTAGATTGATTTCCACAGGCATCCGTGGCGGTCCAGTCGCGGTTTATCTGCTGACCATTGGTACAATTGGTGCTACCTTCCGTATATTCTTCAAACGTAATAGTTACCGGTCCGCCGCAATCGTCGGTGGCCGTCGGTTCTTCGAAGTCAATTGTTTCACCGCAGGAAATACTTACGGGATCAGGAATACTGGTAAACATCGGCCCCGCATTGTCAATCGTAACTATTGTTTGAGAGGCCGTACTGGAATTTCCGCAACCGTCAGTTACGGTATAGGTTCTTACTTGAATAACTTCACCACTACAATTAGCAGACAGGTTGCTATCCACAAAAGTCACCGTAGTACTTCCGCAGGCATTCTGAATAGCCGGTTCGATAAAATCTGCATTTTCTCCGCAACTAATTTCTATCTCAGACAAAAAATCGACAAATTCCGGAGAAGAGTTGTTTTCAATCAGAAAATTTCGTTCCAGCGTAGTCGTATTGCCACAATCATCCGAGGCGATAAACGACACTGGGGTGATTGCGTATCCACCATCGCAATTTTCTGTTGGTGTATCCGGGCTATAAGAAAAAGTTACATTACTACAAGCATCAGTAGCAGACAGTCTGCTCAAATTATGTTGAACCCAGGCATCATATTCAGCTTGTACATTATCATTACATTCAGTAATTCCCGGTTGCAAAACTCCGGTTACTACGGGTGGTTCATTATCCACCACCACTACGAGCGCCGTACAATTCGTAAACCCAAAACAGGCATCTACAGCAGTAAATGTGACAATTTGATACTGGGTGGCATTTTCGTAGGCAACAGAACCATTTCCACAATTGGCATCTATAAAATTATCAGGATTAAAATTATTGGTTACGGTTGATTCACTTCCGCAAGGATTGACAATAGTGGCCTGGCTGGCGAAAGCATCAAACTTTTCGGCGATTAAATCTCCATCAGCAGGACAATCCAAAACACAGATGGCAGGAGGACAAATAAATTCTGATCCCTCATTGGATAGCGTATAAACCTGTTGATACTCTGCGGTGCGTCCACATTGGTCGCGGGCGATGTAGGTGTAAATATACTGTGTTCCATTACATTCGGCGGGACCAAATACCTGAGGCCCTACCACTTCAATATCGGTTGACAGCCCGCAGGGAGCTTCTGCCTCGATCATGTTAGACTGTGGAAAAACATTAAAACTACAAGCTACGACTTTATTAGATGGACCACTAAGAATCGACGGACCTACCTGATTTGCGATTACAAAAACTTCTTCACAAGAGGCGCTCTCGCCACAATCATTCGTCACCGAATAAGTGTAAGTATAGGTTGTTCCGGTACATCCTGCCGTACCGTTTATAACTGGTCCCGTTACGGTCACTGCCCCTTCTGACACATTGCAACTTGGAGAAAAAACAAAAGGGCGATCAACACTTACAATTACATCTGTTTCGCAGGTTATTGGAAAATTACCGGGGACACAGGAAATTGTAATAGGTGGTGTGGTTTGGGCTTGAATAAACGCTGTAAAAAAGAATAGCAGCATCCACACAGAGAGTATCTGCTTTGTTTTTAGCAGGTTGGTAAATGTTTTTTTCATAATAAGAGTGAATTTGTAAATTTGGTGGAAAAAATTTTAAGTACACGATATTTTAAAAAGCTTTTGACAGAATAGCAGACAAGGCGCTATAACGTATAGTGCATCATGTAGTCATTTCTACTCAAACTACCGGAGAATTAAATTTTCAGTTTGTGGGAAAAGGTGGTGATGTGTAAAAGGTCAGTAAAGTTATGAAAAAATATATGAATATTGAGTATACTTTTATTTTTAATAACCTGATTCTGAAATTTAGACGTATAAATTTTAAAAAGTCATCTTTATTCAAAAATCATGTTCGGAATGTTTAGTAATGGTAAAACAATAACTTCCCGATTTATGGCTGGCCCTTTTGATCCAATATTTCGTTAAAAAGCCTCGCCGATGCTACGGCATCGTCTACGTTTTTTGCCTCATCTTGAACCAAAATTCCCTTGCCAAAATGAG
>CAKZUV010000071.1 GCA_937921555.1 uncultured Saprospiraceae bacterium | reverse complement strand
TTTCAAGAAATCCCATTTTTCTTGGTATAATGATCGCTAATATTGGCCTACTTTTAGTCATTCCAAATGCCTTTACCTTACTGATCGTTTCACTTTCAACGATTAGCATCAATACCCAAATAAGATTGGAAGAAGAGTTTTTAAAAAAATCACATGGGACAAAATACCTCGAATATAGTAGAAAGGTTAGAAGATGGTTTTAACCAATTTCTCAATTAAATTCCATAGATGGAGTATCATTACTACTAAAATAAATGCTAAATCCCAACCCTCCTATTCCTAAAAAAAATCCTAACGCTTAGTGGTGATCACAATTGATCGCATAAATTCCTGATTCTTTTTCTTATAATTTTCACCAATCTTTTGTCTTAATCCGAGCAAAATACTGCAATTCAAAGCAAGTAAAACATTATACATTTTTAATTTGCAAACATTAGTAAAACCTAGTATAATTGTCTATCCCAAAAACCAAATACTACTACCATACCTAAACCTCTAAACCAAATTTCCCATGCTAGAAACTCGCAAAACTGCCGCCAAGAAAGCTACCGCGAAGAAAAAATCTACCAAGAAAATTACCGCGAAGAAACCGGTAACAAAAAAGACTGCAGCCAGAAAAGCCACCGCTAAGAAAACGACGGCCAAGAAAGCTACAACCAGAAAGATCACCAGGAAACCAACAACTAAATCTAGCCTAAAGCGACAAGACTTGGTATCCATTGCAAAGATCGCCAAGCTCAGTATTTCTACACTGGTCAAATGGTACGATAGAACTTTACCTGTTAAGCCAGAAACCGAATTAAAGATCTTCAAGGCTACGGAGCGCTTCTATGAACAAGAGGTTTCAAGATTAACCGATCACCTCGAAAAGCTAACAGAAATTGAAGACCGTATCTCACTCCAAAGAACCGGCGTAAAACAAGCGATTCAAGAGATGAGAAAAATAAAGGTTAAGAAAAGAGCGGACTAGGTTATCCCTTGTCAGAATCTAAGCTGTTCTTTTTTGAATTGTTTTTTACATGATGTGTTGATCACGGCACATAGTATGCTTTTTGTTTGTTGTTTTAACATTCCGCTCCCGATGAAAATTGGGAGCGCTTTTTTTACCAGGCCATCCCAAAACCATGGACTCCAAAAAACTTCCTCTTTTTATCTGGGCCACTGAGATAGAAGCACTCTGTCCACATAGTGGGGAGCTGCTTACTTGGGGCGGTCCACAGATTGAGGCACTCACCAAAGCCGATGCACAACAATGGTGCGACGAGAATATGGGATATCTGAAAGTGATCGGCCGACTCACGATGACCATTCCTTCCAAACAAGATGAAGACGGGAACCATTATCCGGATTGGGATAACGCGGTGGATCTGGATGAGGGACGTTGGAATTGAAAACTAAATTTAATCACCTTAAAACCAAATGAGCTTATGTTTACATTAATCATTGCCTTACTTTTACAATTGGGAACTATTGCTTCTGTTTCTGAATTCAACCATGAAGAATACAATGAGCAGACGAGTTCCTATCAGGGACAAAGTATTATTATTAAAGACGGGATTGTTTATTGATTTTTAAATAGCTTCTTCATTATAAACTCGTTCATCTTTTTGTTAGGTGGGCGAGTTTTTTTTGAGATCAACCTTCTCTTGAAATAGAAAGAAAATTTAATAGTGGTTAGTCGATTGATAATAATGATTTCTTTCAAGCAGAATGAAGATGGAGAACATTTTCTGGATTTAAATGATGCCGCGGAGCTGGATGAGGGAAGGTGGAATTGAGAAGTATTAAATTTCCATATTTTATATTCTAAGATTTACTCAAAAAAACGAAATGCTACCTTAAGGGATCAATAAACATACCCATTACCTTCTTACATTTCAAGCAACATAAAATTAAATTCCATCTTGTTAGGAGATGTTTAGGTCGTTTACTGCGAAAAAAAGGACAAATTTTGGTCCTTTGGTTTTAGGCCTTCAAATTGGATTTTCCAACCTCCAAATTCTAATTCGTTAGTTTCGGTTGTGAATTTGCTAAGATCAAACATCCTTCTAAAATTTTTTACTAAATCCCTGAAAGTATCAAACTGATTAATTTGTAAATGCATGAGGTAGGAATCAATTATACAAACCCTTTTATTTTCGTGTAATTTTACTAATGAAGATAAAGGATATTGCGTCATCAAACTTCCGTATACTTCATATTCGGAGTAATCTTCTTTTAATAAATCAATATATTCTATTAGTTGTTTGAATCCTTTAGCAACACTCTTTGTTTGAGAACTTACGTCGTAATACGAATAGGCAGATACAAAATATTTGTACTCTACTACCAAAATTGTTTTGTGGGTATCATCGAATAAAACTATATCTGGCGAAATGGTTTTACCCGATATGTTCCAATCTTTTTGATCTGAAACCCTAACTTTTTTTTCTTTTAAATTTTCAGAAAAAGAATCTTTATGTTTTATGACCCATCCTGTTTCAATTTCATTAATTAAATGATCATAGACTTTTCTTTTCTCTTTATACAAAAGATTTGAAACCGAAACTCCAGCATAACCTCTTAATACGATACTTGGTAACCATGATATAGATTCGTTGTGTCGAAAAAATGGTCTAACAGTAATTCTTGATCCAAATTTATTTTCATTAAAAGTCAAATCTTTTGTGATTGATTCAACCACATTTGCTGAAAGACCGGTAACTAAAGCAAATGAAGAAACATGATCTTCCACACTTGAAGTAAAAGCACAAGGGGCTATTTCTAAAAACTTTCCTTTTGTTCTATGATAACTACCAATAATTTCGTTGTAACTGGAGATTAAATATATGACCGTATAGAATATTCTAAATTCTTCTACTGTATATCCACCCAAACTAGTTTTTTCCGATACAACAGGTAGGATAATATTTTTAAAATATCCAAGTGCTCTTGCAAAATTTTTTCCAGCTAAAAAAGCTTTCCAGTCCATCGCGCGATAAAGGTCTTTCTTTTTCGTCTTCTCGTAAGTGTAGTGGCAGAATTGAATAGTGAAGCGTCTTAGCTCCTCTTCGTAATGATTTCTAATAATTCCCCTAGATTCTATTTGATGCCACTGATTTGCTATTGAACTTAAACTATCAAATTCAAATTTGGCTCGCTTGTTCAGAAAGTCAATTTCATAATTATATTCATTACCGTATGATGGAGCTATTAAACTACAAATATGGTTGTAAGTAATTCCCTTAATAAAAAATTCTCCAATTAATTTCATTGCCCTATCGTCTTTTGGAAATGCTTGAGTCGTACCCTTCGACTTGTAAGCCCAGCGAATACAATGTGAAAATGCACCAGACAGTGCTCCTTTATTATTTTGTTTTAACGCCGAATTATACAATAAATCATATTGAGCAAATAACATTTGAACAATAGAATTAGTATCGTATTCAAAAACGCCCTCGAAATACTCACACGCCGTATCTATTTCTTCTTCAAATTTTTTCAGATCATTTATCTCGTTCATTATTTTTCCTTTTTAGTATAATATTAGTGTTGTTAATAAAGATAATTTAGTATCTCTACGACAACTGGAAAGAAAGCAAAGTTCCAATTTTTTGTATTCATTTGAAAAATTATCAAAAATCGATAGTTTAGAAATATATTTTTACCCACTTTCTAGTTCTAAAAACGCAAAGCTTATATAGACAAAGGCTAGCTAACTCTTTCATCATCAACCCTTTCCATATTTCCAGTCGGTAACTTATCTCAAATAGCATCCTATTCTAATATATTTCCTATATTTATCCTCTCTAAACAACTATGAAATAACAAACAAAAGTAATACTAAGTAATGGCCATAAAAAAATCAGAATTATACAGTTCACTCTGGGCTAGCTGCGACGAGCTCCGCGGAGGTATGGACGCCTCTCAATACAAAGACTATGTCCTCGTAATGCTCTTTATCAAATATATCAGTGATAAATGGGGTGGAGATAAATTTAGTCCGATTGCGATCCCAAAGGGGGCAAGTTTTAAAGATATGGTTGCGCTTAAAGGGACGACTGATATCGGGGATCAGATCAACAAAAAGATTATTGCGCCTCTGGTAGAGGTTAATGAACTGACGGACATGCCCGATTTTAATGATGTGTCTAAATTGGGGAGTGGAAAGGAAATGGTGGATCGTCTTAGTAATCTAATTGCGATTTTTGAAAATCCAGGTCTTGATTTTAGTAATAATAAGGCAGAAGGAGACGATATCCTAGGCGATGCTTACGAATATCTCATGCGACATTTTGCGACGGAGAGTGGAAAAAGTAAAGGCCAGTTTTATACGCCGGCTGAGGTGAGTCGAATCATGGCCAAGATTATTGGGATTAATAAAATTAAAACTACTGCTAAGACTACCGTCTATGATCCGGCTTGTGGTTCTGGGTCGCTATTGTTGAAAGTAAGTGGAGAGGCAAAAGGAGCGGTCAGTCTCTATGGTCAGGAAAAAGATGGGGCGACTTCGGGTCTGGCGCGGATGAATATGATCTTGCACAATTATCCGTCGGCGGTCATCAAACAAGGAAATACGCTAGCTAATCCGCTTTTTAAGAATGATCAGAACGACCAATTAAAGACATTCGATTTTGTTGTGGCCAATCCGCCTTTTAGTGATAAACGCTGGACCAATGGACTTTCCTTGCCAGAGGATCCTCCTTATAATCGTTTTCAAAATTTTGGTATACCTCCTGCAAAGAATGGAGATTATGCTTTTTTATTACACATTGTTCGTTCATTGAGTCGGAATGGTAAAGGTGCGGTAATTCTTCCACATGGTGTGCTCTTTCGTGGCAACGCAGAGGCTGAAATTCGACAAAACCTGATTCGTAAAGGTTATATCAAAGGAATCATTGGTTTGCCTGCTAACTTGTTTTATGGTACTGGAATTCCAGCGGCAATTATTTTGATTGATAAAGAAAATGCACAAAGCCGGAAAGGAATTTTTATGATTGATGCCGGAAAAGGATTTATCAAAGATGGAAATAAAAACCGACTACGGGAACAGGATATTCATAAGATTGCAGATGTTTTTAACGAGCAAGAAGAGATTCCAGGTTTTAGTAGAATGGTAGCAAACAGTGAGATCGAGGCCAATGAATTTAATCTTAATATTCCCCGTTATATCGAAAGTCAGGAAACGGAAGATATCCAAGATATTGAAGCGCATCTCATGGGTGGTATTCCGCAGACGGATATTGCGGCCTTGTCTCAATTTTGGGAGGTGTTTCCTACTGTGAAAAATGCTTTGTTTGCCAAGACTAAAAGGGCGAAGTATGCCAGCCTAAAAGTACAAAAAGAGGAAATCAAATCGACTATTTTAGAGCACCCGGAGTTTGTAGCTTTTACTTCTTTGATGGATACCCTTTTTAAAAAATGGAAAAAGAAAAATACGAAAGAACTGCAGGGTTTAACTATTGGTTTTAATCCTAAAGAACTCATCCACGACCTGTCCGAAGGTCTTTTAGATAACTACCATAAAAAGCCGCTGATCGATCCTTACGATATGTACCAACACCTGATGAATTATTGGAATGAGGTTATGCAGGATGATTGTTATTTGATTAGCCAAGATGGTTGGAAAGCAGAAACTCAGCGGATCATCGTGGAGAGTGGCAAGAACAAAAAGAAGGTGGATAAAGGCTGGACTTGTGATCTTTTACCTAAGGGGCTAGTCATTCAACGATACTTTAAATCGGAGGCTGCCGCCCTGGAAGCGGAACAAACAAAAAAGGAATCCATCGCCAGCTCCATCAACGAACTGGTAGAAGAACATAGTGGTGAAGAGGGCTACTTTGGAGAGATGGAGAAGGTTAGTAAAGCGAATGTCTCTGCTCGTCTGAAAGAACTAAAAGGGAATAAAGAGGCTTCCGAAGAAATAGCGGTTTTAAAAAAATATCTGGAATTGCTTTTGGAACAATCAAAGACAAATACATTGATCAGGATTGCAGAAACGGAACTTGATGATTTTATATATGCGAAATATCCTAATTTGACTAAGGACGAGATTAAGGAACTAGTCGTAGAAGATAAATGGATGCAGTCCATTGAGAAGGCCATCCAAAACGAGATCGACCACATTAGTCAGCGCCTCACCAACCGTATCAAAAAACTGGCTGTACGCTACGAACATTCATTGCCGGAGATTGATCAAAAGTTAGAGGATTTAGAAAATAAGGTGATTGGTCACTTGCAAAAAATGGGGTTTTTATGGAATTAAAGAAAGGATATAAACAAACGGAAGTTGGGATGATTCCCGAGGATTGGGAGCTAAAAGATCTATCAGATGTGGTAGATTTTTTAGATGAGCAGAGAAGACCTATAAAATCTAACGAAAGGAAATCTGGAATTTATCCTTACTACGGAGCTTCAGGCATAATAGATTTTGTAAATGATTACATATTTGATGAAGAGTTAATTTTACTTGGTGAAGATGGGGAAAATATATTGAGTCGAAACTTGCCTCTAGCCTTTAGAGTAAATGGAAAAGTATGGGTTAATAATCATGCACATGTTTTGAGACCAAAAAAAGAGATAAATACATTTTTTTTAACTGAATATTTAGAAAGTCTTGATTATTCCCTATTGAACTCTGGAACTGCACAACCTAAGTTAAATAAGAAAGTTTGTTCCAATATCAAAGTAAATTTTCCCCCTCTCCCTGAACAACAGGCCATTGCCCAAGTCCTCAGTGATACCGATGCGTTAATCCAGGCGCTGGAAGAGAAGCTGGCTAAGAAGCGCGCGATTAAGCAGGGGGCGATGCAGCGGTTGTTGACGCCTGGGGAGGGATGGGAGGAGCGAAAATTGGGGGAGATTGGATCATTTAAAAATGGAATTAATAAATCAAAAAATGATTTTGGTTTTGGCTATCCTTTTGTAAATCTTATGGATATTTTTGGTGAAAACTCAATCGATGGAAAAAAAGGTTTAGGGTTAATAAATTCCAATAAAATTGAAAGACAATTATATGACCTAAAAAAAGGGGATGTTTTATTTATTCGTTCATCTGTTAAACCTTCAGGAGTTGGTTTGACATCTTTAGTTGAAGAGGACTTATCAGATACAGTTTTTAGTGGATTTATTATTAGATTTCGAGACGACGGATTTTTAGATAATGGCTTTAAAAAATACTGCTTTTATACTACTGATTTCAGAAATCGTTTGATGGATAGCAGTACCGTGAGTGCAAATACAAATATTAATCAAGTTGCATTGAATCAACTAAGACTTGCTTATCCAAAATTAAGAGAAGAACAAACCCGCATCGCCACCATCCTCTCTGACATGGATGCGGAGATTGCTCAGTTGGAGGAGCAGTTGGCGAAATATCGGCGGGTGAAGACGGGGATGATGCAGGAGTTGTTGACGGGGCGGATACGGTTGGTGTGAGTGAGGTTGAAACCTTAGCCTAATTTGAAATTTGATACTACATTTATAAACAAAAAATTAATGGACAATATACTGAACATCCGATCTATCGCATCTCTATTAAAACTTAATTTTTTGATCCCTTCATATCAAAGAGGATATCGGTGGGAAAGCCCGCAAGTTGAGGCATTATTGGAAGATATTTGGAATTATAAAATTGATAATAACAACCCCAAAGCTTTCTATTGTTTGCAGCCTATTGTAGTCAAAGAAAGAGATGATGTTTATGAACTAATAGATGGACAACAAAGACTTACTACCATTTTATTGATTTTGCATTTTATGAATGAGGTGGAGTTCAAAACTCCTAAGCCTGTTTATGATATTAAATTTTCCACTCGAATAATTCAAGATTCTTTTTTGTCAAAAGTTAAAAATAAAGAAGCTTGTAAGGATGATATTGATCTTTATCATTTAAATCTTGCTTACGAAGCTATCACTAATTGGTTTGAAAAAAGAAGTAATGATTTCCCTTCTTTTCAAGGTGATTTTTATTCAAAGTTAACTAATAAGGTTAAAGTTATTTGGTATTGTATTTTGGACAATACGGATGTGGTGGATATTTTTACTCGACTAAATATTGGAAAAATTCCCCTTACGAATGCTGAATTAGTAAAAGCATTGTTTTTGATGAAAGCTAATTTCAAGGTGAATGCACCCTTAAAGCAATTGCAAATTGCTAATGAATGGGATATGATGGAAAAGCGGCTACAAGAAGATGACTTTTGGTATTTTATTTATAGCCCTAGAAATTCTGTGCACTATGATAATAGAATAGAATACATCTTTGATCTATTAATGGAGAAAGAAAAAAAGCATGATGATTATTTTACATTCAATGAATTTAATAAGCTTTTTCAATCAGAATTAAAGTCTGATGGTGCTGTAGACATTGATAGTCATTGGAGAAAAATTAAGCAGTATTTTTTAACATTGGAAGAATGGTATTCGAACAGAGAATTATTTCATTTAGTAGGATTTTTAATAGAATACAAAGCGGATATTAATGAGCTAAGAAATGATTTTAGAAATAATACTAAGCGATCTTTTATAACTCACTTGAAATCAAAAATCAAATATAAATTATTGAAAATTGATTTAGAGAAATTAGATTACAGTAGAAGCTCTGATCGAGAAAAAATCAGGATGGTTTTATTATTGTTTAATATCGAAACTATTCTATCGACACAAAAAGCTTCCATGCGTTTTCCTTTCAGTCAATTCAAATCAGAGAAATGGGACATTGAACATGTAAGTTCTAGATCAGAAGGTGGAATTGATTCTAAAGATAGAATGGTATGGGCTATGGATTTACTAGAATATCTTACTGGTTATCAGGAGGAACTTGATTTTAATGCAAGTACAAAAGAACAGATTATTCAAAATGTAGAAGTTGAGATTGAAAAAGTTAGCGAAGAGAATAAGAGCATCTGTAAGAAATTATTAAATTTTATAAAGGAAGATGCACCAGATGAATTGTTTTCTGAGATTTATGATGAAGTTAGAAAAATGTTTGGTGAAGACAAGTTAGAAGATAATGATTCAATTAGTAATTTAACTTTATTGGATAAAAATACAAATAGAAGTTATGGGAATGCAATATTTCCAGTTAAAAGGAATCGAATTATTTCAAATGATAAAAGTGGTGTGTTTACTCCGATATGTACAAAGAATTTATTTTTGAAATATTACAATACTCATGTAAAAGATCAGATGAAATGGTCTGATTCTGACGCAGAAAGTTATCTCGAGAATATTTATCAGGTTTTAAACGATTATTTGACGATTAAAAGAGAAGAAAATGCAAAATAAAGAAGATGCAGTTGGAAAAAGATTTTCATTTTATCAGCTGTTAGAAAATGATTCTATTCATATCGAAATACCAACAATACAACGGGATTTTGCACAAGGTCGTGAAAATAAAAGTGAAGTAAGAGATCAGTTCTTATTGGCTCTTTACAATTATTTGAGAGAAGGAATATCTAATCGTGATCTAGATTTTATCTACGGAAGTACTGAGCTTGTCGGGGAAGTTAAGAAGTTTATTCCTTTGGACGGACAACAGCGATTAACAACTTTATTTTTACTTCATTGGTATCTTGCTAATATTTCTGGAAATATAGATTCATTTAAAGAATTGATGTTTCAAGGTGATATACCAAGGTTTAATTATTTGACTAGACAAAGTTCGAGTGATTTTTTTCGTGAGCTACTAACTAACCAGCTTGATTTTGATAACCTCTTACCTTCAACACAAAAAAAGAATAATAGTCTATCAAAAACAATTCAGGATAAAGGATGGTTTTTTCTTTCCTGGAAATATGATCCGACTATTCAGTCTGTTTTAAATATGTTGGATGCAATTCATAGACAGTTCAAAAATAGTCCAGAATTTTATGATCTATTAATTAGGTCTGAAAATCCCATCATTACCTTTCAATATCTAGATTTAGAGGAATTTAGTCTAACAGAGGATCTTTATATAAAAATGAATTCAAGAGGTAAACCATTAACCTCATTTGAGAATTTTAAGGCAAGACTTGAACAGCATATTGATACCTTATTTGATAAAAATGATAAGTCGTTTTCCATTGCAAATAGTAAAATGCCAGCATCTTGCAGAGAATATTTTTCATTTCAAATTGATACAACTTGGGCTAAGCTATTTTGGAATTATAAACATCTGGTAGGTAAACAAACTACCTATGATGAAGAATTGCTCAATTTTATTCGAATAATATTAGCTAATCAGTATGCGATAGAGCATCCACAGAATATTTCATTTTTTAAGGATCTAATTAAAAATGAAAGTGCTACTGCGGAAATTACTCAAAATATATCTTACTATAGATTTAATTCTTATGGCGCATTAACAAAGGATTTTATTACCTACTTAATTGAAACTTTAGATGTACTTTCAAATGGAAATCAGAAAATTAAAAATCAATTTACTGATTTTTATTATTTCAATGAGAACGAGTTTTTCCACGAAGCATTAAGATACAATTTGTCTTTGCCAGAAAGAGCAATTTTTCATGCCTATTTGAGATATTTAATCCAACATAAAGAACCTTATGAGCATTTTCAATCATGGATGCGTGTTATTCATAATCTAGTGGAAAACTCCAGGATTGAGGAGGCGGATCATCTAATTAGTGCCATTAAGTCAATTGAAAGCCTATTGACTCATAGTGATAATATCTTACAATATCTAGTTGGTAAAGATTGTCAAATTGACTTTTTTGCAAGTTGGCAAGTTAAGGAGGAGGTTATTAAGGCTAACTTGATTTTGAAATCAGATCAATGGAAAGAAGAAATATACAAATTTGAGAAGCAGATTTTTCACAAAGGTCAATTAGCTTATTTGCTTGAATTCTCTGGTGTTTGGAAATATTTTTTAGCTAATAAAAACCTAGATTGGTCAAAAGTAGAAGATGAGGAATTTATTCAACGGTTTACAGAGTATGCAAATAAATCTATAGCCTTGTTTAGTTTTAGAAGTAAGGATCCTGATCATTTAATCGAAAGAGCCTTACTGACAAACGGCAATTATATGATTCCAGCAAGCCATGGAAGATTAAATTTTTGTAGTTCTAAAAATGTGGCAAATTACCAGAGGGATTATAGTTGGAAAAGATTACTAAGGTTTTCTACTGAAAATATTGAAGATTGGGAAAAGAGAAGAATGATTGTCAAAGATTTATTAGATAACAGTTCATTTGGTATTTCTAAAATAGAAAAATCATTAAAGGAAATAATAAAAAATAAACCAGAAGATTGGCGTTTTTATTTTGTGGATTGTAAAGAATTAATTGATTATTGCCAGAAAGGTTTTATTAGCAGTAGAGAAGGTCAAGAAATAATATTATACGGAGCTACTCAAATTAATCATTACCATATTGACATGCGGTTGTATTATTTTTATATAAAATATATTTCTGAAAACGAAAATGATTATTTCCCATTTGACGGATTGGGATATCTTGATGTTAAAAATAGCTATGATTTTTCATCTGTCGTATCGGATTTTTTGTACAAAAGAAAATACTATAAATTGTCTATATACAGATTTGATGGAGAGTTTAAAATACGATTTGAAAAGAAAAAAGGCAAACGTGATAAATCTGAAATAAATAAAGAGATAGTGGAAATTATGGAATCTTTAAAAATGAATTGGAAGTCAGACATTAAAATTTTTAAAAAATCAATAAAGGACGAAAAAGGAACCATTCGTTTTTTTAAAAAAATGTGTGAAGCCTTAAAAAACCTTTCAGAATGACTAAAGTAGGATCCATAGAACGCATCACCCAAAACCGAGTCGTCCAGCTTTTTAAAAAAGAGTTAGACTATACCTATCTCGGTGACTGGCAAGAACGCGAAGATAATAGCAATATTGAAGTAGCGCTACTTACTCAGTCATTGCAGAAAAGAGAATATAACGCCGCCCAGATTACCAAAGCCATTGAGACGCTACAAAGAACGGCGAATAACTTTAGTGACAGCCTTTATACCACCAATAAAAATGTTTACGCCATGTTGCGGTATGGTGTGGATATCAAAACCGAGATCAGCAAGAATACTGAGAAAGTCCATTTTTTAGATTGGAAGAATTTTAAAAATAATGACTTTGCCATTGCCGAAGAAGTAACTGTCAAGGGGAATAAAACGAAACGCCCAGATATCGTTATCTATGTTAATGGAATCGCCTTAGGCGTTCTTGAGTTAAAACGTAGCACCATTACGGTTAATGATGGGATTCGACAAAATATAACCAATCAACAAGACCGTTTTATTCAACCTTTTTTCTCTACCGTCCAATATTTATTTGCCGGAAATGATACCGAAGGGTTGCGATATGGAACGATAAAAACACCAGAGAAATACTACCTAAAATGGAAAGAAGATATCACCGATAATTCCAGAAATCTACTGGATAAATATCTTCTAAAAATCTGTCAGAAAGAACGCTTATTAGAAATCATCTATAATTTTATAGTCTTTGATGGAGGTGTTAAAAAACTACCTCGTGTTCATCAGTACTTTGGTGTTAAAGAAGCACAAAAGTATATTCAGCGTCGAGAAGGTGGAATCATTTGGCATACACAAGGAAGTGGTAAAAGTATCACGATGGTTTATCTCGCAAAATGGATTTTAGAAAATAATTTCAATGCTAGAGTGGTCATTCTAACCGATCGAACCGAATTGGATAAACAAATAGAAAACGTATTTAAAGACAGCGGAGAGAAGCAGATCTACCGAACCAAAAGTGGTACGGATTTGATGTTGCAATTAAGTAGTCCAACCCCAAGACTGATGTGTTCTCTGGTCCATAAATTTGGAAAAAGAGACGGTGGTAATTTTAAGCATTATATCAAGGAGCTAGAAAGTCAGCCTTCTCAAGCGGTCGGCGAACTATTCGTCTTTGTAGATGAATGCCATCGTACCCAAGGAGGTCGTCTGCATAAGACCATGAAAGCGATGATACCCAATGCTGTTTTTATTGGTTTTACCGGAACACCATTGCTAAAAAAAGACAAACAAACCAGTCTAGAAATATTTGGGAGATACATTCATACCTATAAGTTTAACGAAGGGGTAGAGGATGGTGTGATCCTGGATTTAGTTTACGAAGCCAGAGATATTGATCAGCGATTAAGTTCCCAAAAAAGAATAGACGAATGGTTTGCAGCTAAGACCAGAGGTCTAAATGATTTTCAGAAATCAGAGATTAAGAAGAAATGGGGCACGATGCAAAAAGTATTGAGTAGCCGTTCGCGGATGGGTAGGGTAGTTACCGATATTGTTTTTGATTTTAGTACCAAACCCCGATTATCTGACAACAGTGGAAACGCAATTCTGGTGGCCAGTTCTATTTACGAAGCCTGTCGATACTACGAATTGTTTTTGACTACTCCGCTGCGGGATAAATGCGCCATCGTTACCTCCTACAGTCCACAAACGAGCGATGTGACCACGGAGGACACAGGCGCAAGCACAACGACGGAAAAAGAGTTTATGTACAATTTATATACGAAGCTCTTAGGTTCAAAAACCACGGAACAATACGAAGATTGGGCGAAGGCGAAGTTTAGTGATGAACCAGCCAATATGCAACTCCTAATCGTGGTCTCTAAATTATTGACGGGCTTTGATGCACCTCCTTGTAGCTATTTGTATATTGATAAAAGTATGCAAGACCATGGTTTGTTTCAAGCTATTTGTCGTGTCAATCGGCTAGATTCTCCCGACAAACTATTTGGGTATATTGTCGATTACAAAGATTTGTTCAAGAAAGTAGAGAATGCAATAGCGGTCTATACTACTGATTTAGACTACGATAATTTTGAAGCGCAGGATATCGATGTGATGCTGAAAGATCGGTTGCTGATTGGTAAAGAACGCTTGGATAGCGCATTGGAAGAAATACATATTTTATGTGAACCCGTCGCGCCACCAAAAGACACCTTGACCTATATTCAATACTTTTGTGGCAATACCGAAATTGAAGAAGAACTAAAAGCACGGGAAGCTCAGCGGACGGCTTTGTATAAAAAGACCGTGTCTTTGATTCGAGCCTACGCAAATATTGCGGATGATATGGAAGATGCCGGATATTCTGAAAAAGAGACCATCGGTATTAAAAAAGAATTAGATCACTATTTAAAATTGCGAGAGGAGATCAGACAAGCCAGTGGCGAGACTTTGGATCTGAAAACCTACGAAGCAGATATGCGCCATCTAATTGATACCTATATCCAAGCCGATGAACCAGAAACCATTTCGCCATTTGGAGACATGTCACTATTAGATATCATTGTAAAATCAGGAATTGCCGATGGAATTAATTCTATGCCCGAAGGGATTCGATCTGATAAAGGCGCCATTGCTGAAACCATCGAAAATAATGTAAGAAAAAAGATCATTAAAGAACATTTGATTGATCCCGCTTTTTTTGAAGAAATGTCTAAATTGCTAGAAGAGATTATTAGAGAAAGAAAGTCTGGTGCAGTCGATTATGAAGCCTATCTAAAACAAATTTTTGATCTAGTAAAAAAGGTCAACGAAGGAAAAAGTGAGGAGACGCCAATAACTTTAGAAACACCAGCACAACGAGCCTTGTATAATAATCTAGGACAAAATGAGCAATTGGCATTAATGTTAGATAAGGCCATTAAAATCGAAAGAAAAGATGGATGGCGTGGTAATTTGGCAAAAGAAAGAGAAATAAAAAGAACGATATTTACCCAGCTAGTTGCTTATAAGGAACAAGAATTAACAAGTAGTGATAGTTCAGAACCACCAGATTCCTATGATTTTAATAAAAAAGTTGAAGCCATTTTCAAAATCATAGTGGAACAAAAAGAATACTAATGGCAGAAATTGTACTAGGAGAAATAAAAATAGAAGTAGAACAAAAGGATATCAAAAATATCCACCTTAGCGTATATCCGCCTAATGGAGCGGTTCGCATCGCTGCGCCTGAACGATTCGATTTAGACACCATTCGAGTATTTGCCTTGGACAAATTAAAGTGGATTAAGCAACAACAATTAACCTTTCAAAATCAGGATCGAGAATTTGAGCGAGAATATCTAACGAAAGAAAGTCATTACTATTTAGGAAAAAGGTACCTTCTCCAGGTAATCGAAGTTCCGGAACCACCAAAGGTTGTTTTAAAACACAGCACCATTGAATTGTATGTTCGTCCAAATACCTCAGTAGAAAAGAAAGCGATCATCCTGGAAAACTGGTACCGGGAGCAGCTAAAAAAAATGGTTCCCAAAATGATTCAAAAATGGGAGAAGAAAATCGGTGTGCAGTCTAATGATTATAGAATCAAAAAGATGCGAACCAAATGGGGGTCTTGTAATACGAACGCAAAACGGATTTGGTTAAATCTAGAATTGGCAAAAAAGCCACGTGGTTGTATTGAATTTATCATTGTCCACGAACTGGTTCATCTGCTCGAAAGAAGCCACAATCATTTATTTGTTAGCTATATGAATGAGTTTATGCCTAAGTGGCGATTCTACCGGGAGGAGCTGAACCGGTTGCCGTTTCGGCATGTGGATTGGAAGTATTGAGTGGGGGCCTTATTCTTCTTCTAAATCTTCCATTTTTTTAAGGCCTAGTATAAGAACATCGAGGGTGTCATTATTGTGAGTTTCTACGTTAAGGCAAAACTTCCAAAAATCGCGTATGTCGGAATTATGATTTGAATTTCCCATACACTTCTTGTAAATTTTAATAGAAGTCCAGTAATCCTGCCCTTGACAAAAATTACTAATTCTTGAAAATAGTTTACTTCCTGATTCTCCAAAAAAATGGGATATAGCGAATCCGAATTTTTCAAAATTCTTATAACTTATTTTAGGCTTTTTATATGAATTTTCGAGAAATTGGATTGAGTATTCTGTAAGCTCTTTAACAGATATTTTCTTACCGTTATCAGCAATAATATTCCCCTTAACTATATCGCTTGTAATGTATTTTTGAAAACGATCGTATATTTTTGGAATTTCTTTTTTAATCTTAAGTTCCCTTTCAATTTCGATCGCTCTTTTCTCTTCGAGGAATTGTTTCTGAGATTCATCCTTAAGAACTTCCTCTAATTCATTTATCTCATAAATTGAAAGATCTTTGGCTTTGTAGATTTTGTCTATTGAGATCAGTTTACGAATTAGAGATTCCTTTTTATCTTTTTGATTTTTTTTCCAAGCTAAACGTTCTGCTTCTATTCTTTCTTTTCTTTCTTTTTTAATTTTTTCAATCTCCTTTTTCATGCTATCCCTCAAGTCCATTATCTTTTTGAAATATGGCTTACATTCGTTAGAATCAAAACTTAATTCTGAAAGGCTAACCATTGAATTTTTCCACGTATGCTCAAGGGTTAAGGATTGATAATTTATGGATGGTTCTTTAAACCAACAATTAAAATAAAGTTTTCCCTTTTCATTCGAATACTCCTTAGCTTCTTCATCTAATACAAATAAATTGATCTCTGGATTGTTGTAAAAAATGTCACTATGAGTAGTTTTAAAATCCGGACTTTTTGGATCAAATTCATTGAAAATCCATAGAATTTGAATTTTATTAGCCATGTAAAATTTATCTCGCTCGACTATATCAGATAACCATGTGTTAGAAATTTGAACTTCAAATACTATTGAAGTAGAATCGTAAGTACAGCTCACATCTGGTTTCTTCCATTCATAAGGAGTCGCTTCGCCTTTCATTATCTTCTCAACCAGTAAGTTTTTTGTCAATGGATCAATAGATAAGTATTTTTCAATAAACTCTTTCAGTTCAATATGCTCTTGACTTTCTTTTCCATAGTTATATTGTTGAATTCTCTTTTTTTCAAGAGGCATATTTTCATCTATCAAATGGCATTTTCTGTCATCAGCTATTTTAGTGTGTGAGAAAAATGGATTTTTATTATTTCTGCTATATTTTACTATTAAACGAGACTTACAAAATGGGCATTCTTTTTTTACTCTTCCTGTCTGAATATTATACCTTAGTTTAGATATTTTTTCTTTTGATAACCCAAGCCAGTAACTAGCTTGCTCTATAAGTCCAGAATTGGGATTACGTACTTCAGTAACTAAAAAATTATAACTACTGGTTTCTACTTTTCTTTTTCTTGACATGGAAATAATTTAATTAAAAAATTTATCATAAGGAGATACTTAATACGAAGCAATGGACCAATTACTGAGTAAATTATCAATATATAATTCCTAAAGAAATCGCACACTTATAGTTACCTCCTAGTGGAGAACATAATTAAGCTCTTTGCTTCTATAAGAATATTTCCTTTATATATTGTGGATTAGATTCGATGCGGTATATATCCTTTCTCAGCTGCACGACAATTTTTTCTGCCGATTGCGAGGTGATTTTACGATGGAGATTGTTATTTGAATTAGCAGGATCTTCTAATTTAAGGTTCGTTATTTTGTCAGAAAGATGCTCCATTGCAATTAACAAATTTTCTGTTATTGAATTTTGAATAGCATACTTTCTCCTTGAAAATGCGTTTACAGTATGAGTCTCTATAACCAATGGAGAAATATCAAGTCCGTTTATATTATTATATAATTTTAGTAGCATAATGGTAGCTCTCACATTTGGGTCATTAGAAGAAATTGATTTCTGAGTATTAGCATCCGTTTTAAATCGCCCTCCGTTTTGCCAAGGCCATCTTGGGTTGACGTATAAATTCAATTTGCCATCTTTTCTATAGTCATTTATTTCTTTTCCTGGAACAATATCAATATCGAAATCATCTCCATCATAAGATAACAACAATCGAATGCTTCGAGTATTTCTAGATACTTTTGCCTTACCTGCAAATTTATCCGTAACAACTTTATATACATTTTTGTATGTTTCTTCTATGGAAGTTCTTGATTTTTTTTTACTAAAAGGTAATAATAGATCAATATCAGACCACGAAGCAAGAGCAAGTTTTTTAACCAATGACCCTGTTCCTTCTGGAAATTTCACGAGTTCTGTTTTGAATTCATTCCATAGCCACATTTTCATTTGTCTAGAAAGTGAATTCATTTTTTTTGATAGCTTAGGATCTGAACTAAGTTGTTCAGTTTTAAGTAACTCACTCAAATAAGCATCAGGATCAAAAGGTAACTTGGCTTCTTGAGCTATTTTATGATTATAGAATCCATATCCTAAAAATCCACCAGCGATTCCTCCTAGCGCCCCACGCTCAGCGGTTCTACGCCCATTGAAGGATTCCCAAGTAAATGGAAGGTTGGCGTCACGATGTTCTAGATATTGTAAAAGTATGTCTATTACAGATACTGATATGATTCCAATACCTGCCCCATTCATGATGTATTTATCTTTTCTTCGCATTATTTCTTTTTTTGAGTATAGGATGTTCTCCTCCGCCAAGCCAATCACCAGTTATATGCCACTGTTCATAGTAATATAACCAAAGAGAGATCCAGGGAATTATAGTTTCAGATAAGAAATCAGAATTTTTAAATTCGTTGTATTTCGGCTGATATAAGCAAAGATGCTTTTGATTATACATATGTGGAATATCATCGCCCTTACTATTTTTGACAAGTTTTGGTGAGATGATTTTAATCCTTGGCTTTTTATTAATGGTGTATTGAAGAACAAAGCTATATTCTTCGCTTCTTGCAGTAGGACGAAGTTTTCCATTGATAATAATAGAATTTCTTTTTATCACCGATTTAAAATATTTGTATTTAGCCTTCATGTTTCCAAGTTGTTGGGACACAGATTTCTTGTTGTTTGTTTTTTTCATTCTCCGAAAAATGTATTTTTTCTTATTTTGTCATAATTAGAGTCTCTGGTCTTAGAAATTATTCCGGTATCTCTAGAAATTACCAAATCCCCACTTTTACGTTGTGTACTAATCCCCGCGGTTCTCCGTAACTGTACATCGGTAAATAATTTGTCTCCAAATAATCCCTTGAAGATTCTTGATTCTTCAATTACTCCATTTTCCTTTTTTAGTTTTTGCCATTCATTATGAAGGTGAACAACAAATTTTTTAAATTCTTCATAATATTGAGGCTCTTTATCCCATTTGTCTGTAAAGTCCTCCTCAGGATTAACGGGATTAAAAACTTTGAGTCTCTCAGGAAAGCTAGACTGTAATTGGATTTTTGAGATAATATTATCTACTGTTTCAAAAATACTATCCTCTCCGCCGTAGAATTGTCCAGCTATTGTTGTCAAAATAATGCTTCTTGTTTTGTATTGGTCATCCTTTTCAAAGTAAATATCACGATAACGTTTTATCAGCTGAACTGCGCGCTGTAATGGCTTTTTATTATTGAAGTTATCTGCTTGAATTTTCTCATTGCTAAAGCTTTTTTCCAATAGACTTAGTTTTACCATATTCGCTTTTTTCATGAACCAATCTGCATATCCTCTCGGGTTGCTGCTGACCCACATCCCAAGGGTACGATCAGGCACTCTTATTTTATTCTCATCCAATCTATTATCCTGAACACCTGGCATCAAGTCCATATGAAAATCACCTGAATAGTTTAATCTTAGAACTCTACTTTTTGGCTCAAGCATTCCACGGTAAGTCTTATGCTCATTAAGTCTGCGTTTTAGCTCAGAATAAATTCTTTCGGGACTATGAAGTATAGTACTAATCATAAAATGGAGAACCATGTCTAAATCAAATTCATCTTTTCCTATGGGCTTTACCGTTGTAAATATTCTAACCGAACCGTGAGGATAAATTTTATACTTAAATGGTTTGAAAAATTTCTCGTCAGATTCGATCCAAGTACTAACCGCTTCATAGCTTGATATCATTCTTTTATATCTAGCTTCATCAAGTTGAACTTCTTTTGCCATTTCGTTGAGCAAATCATCCATCTGAGTTGCTCTAGTTTCAATTACTAACATTAGTTTAATTTTTTGTTGAAAAATATTTTATTTGTATGAGGTGCAATTCGTTTACCTTCTTTACTACGTTTTTTCCTGATTTCAGCTTCTGTGACCCAAATAAATTTATCACTTTTGATTTCTAGAAGTTTTTCAACTTCATCTTTTTGTTTTTGATTTATAAACCTAGGTGTATAGACATCAACATATTTAAAAGTGTCAATTCCGTAATGTTCATCTTTTTTTATTGGTTCAAAATGTTGCGCGACCAACTTATAGTAAATAAAGCTAAAGTGCTCTGCTGGTAGAATATTAGGCTCAATCAATTCCTCATGGAATTCCCTCCATGGATCTATTTCTCTTTCTTTTGAATCATAAAACCATTTAAGAAACTTTCTTAAATATTTCCGATTTTTCATTTTTGAGCGTAAGTCAAATTCGCTTTTTCTATCATTTTCAATAGCATTATCTGGAATGACTGACATCTTCAGTAAATTGTCAGTAGCCTCTGGATGAAAATATTTATATACTCCACCTACTGGTTGGTAAGCAACATTATCAAATCGGTCATTTCGAACCAAAAGATATTTACCGTGGCATTCAATTTTATATAAGTAGGCAATTGAAAGTCTAATTTCTTTATCCCGGTTTAGAATTAAGGAGTTAAAGTAGAGTTGTAAAAAGTTTCGCTCCCTCCGAAAAAATATTACCGTATCTATTAGAAGAGTGACAGCTGAACCTATCGCCATCCCGTATAAATTTGGTCGTAACTCATTGCTTGCAAACCATTTAGCTGAAATAAAAAATCCGACTACAGCCATAATCTTTAAGAAAAATCTATTCATAGTGTCTATGTATTAGGTACCTTTTGTGTATTATTGTTCTTCCCTACACCTATATAAGCTGATATTTTTTCATTTTTTGCCATCAACGGCAAATTTTTTCAAAAACTGAGCTATTATTATTGAAATCAGATAAAAACATAGCAACGCCTAAAGAAATTTTAGACGAATTGGAGTCTCACAATCTTGTGTTACTTTTCCATGATTTAGTAACTTATGCTCTAAATCAAATGAAAGGAAATGATGTTGTATCTGCAGAAAAGCTAGTAGGCGATATTTTCGAAAAAACTGTTACAGGTGTAAGAAAGTGGAATAAATCCTATTCCTTTAAAAGTTTTTTATTTTTAGCTGTTAAAAGCTTAATTAGTCAATACAATGATCAGTATGGTGGGAAAGTCATGAGCATCGACTACGAAGTCAAGTTGGAAAATTTTTCAGGTCTTGATTCTGGAAACAGTGTTGAGACTGAAGCGTTAAAAGTTAAATTAAGTAAAAGGTTAAGTGAAAATATTCCACCGCCCGATGAGATTGAAGGTATGATATTTGAATCTTGGATGGACGAAATGAAAAAACCACAATATATTGCTGATTTTTGGAAACTCGATATAAAAGAAGTTTATAAGGGAATAAAAAGACTGGAAAGAAAACTCAACCCAATTAGAGAATTACTAAATTCTAAAAGTAATGAGTAAAAAGGAGTTATTAAAAAAAATTGAAGACGGATTACTTAGTTCTTATTTGGATAAAGATTATTCAAATGATCGAGATACACTTGCTGATATTGAAGAAATCTACGAGGGACAATCTGAGAAATACAGAAAGCTTATCAAGCAAATACTTTTTAAATCAAAAACTCATATTCAAAAGGTTAGAGTTGCAAGAGTCATTTCTATCGCAGAAGCATCGGGCCGGTTACAATCCTTAAAAGATAAGGACAAAGAAAACGTCTTTTCTATTTTCAAAAAACATGTAGATGAATATGGGTTAGCGGCTAATTATCGAAACTTTGATAAAATGACTAAGGAAGAAATGAGTAATATCTTAGAGCAGTTAGACTTAACTGCTTTGTTTGATGAAATTGATGCCAGTTCTGAAGATGAATAAAGGAAAACTAGCAGCTATAAGGTTAAGAGAAGAAATTGGAATGGAGGATCCTAATGATTTTACTTTGGAGGATGTTGTCCTAGGTAGAGGAGGAGTTCTGCAATATAAGTCAATGGGCAAGACAGATGGTAGAATTGTTTATGGCAAAAGGATTTGTACTATATTCATAAATTCAGATATCCGATATGAAGGGCGAAGACGGTTTGCAATTGCGCATGAATTAGGACATTTAGAAATGCACAAAGGAAGTCCACTTCATGATGATAACGTTAGCCTTGAATGGTTTAATAATGTTGAAAAAAAACTTAAAAGAGGCTTTCAAGAGTATGAAGCAAATCAGTTTGCAACAGAATATTTAATGCCAACTACTTTATTCTTCTCAGAGGCAAAAGGAAAGTTCTTTGGCCCGAAATTGATAAAAAAATTAGCTGAACGGTTTATTACAAGTTTAACCTCTGTTGTGTTTAAATATTTTGATACTGGATTGCATCCGATAGCGATCTTTCATATTTTTAATGGAAAAGTAAGGTATTGGAAAAAATCTGATGACCTAAGAGTATTTGTAAATGATATTGTTAAGCTACCGCCTCCTGTAGATTCAGTAGCACTAGAATATATTCAATCAGACTATAAACCGATATATAAAAAAGAAGAATTGCAACAGTCGATCTCTAAATCAACCTATTTTAAACTAAATGATTATGAAGAGGATACGGAATTCTATGAATATTGTATCGTAACGGAATCTTTTAAAAATATTCTCAGTATTGTTTGGGAGAAATGATACTACCTTAGTTTGTAAGGATTTAATCTTCGCTCCGTCTGATCTATTTTTCAATCAATCCCTAATCTCGGTATTAACTTTTCTTTATTCTCGATCACCTTCCCCAAAATAAACCCATACATCCATCTCCCTTCCTCCAATTCCTGTTTGGTATACCGCTTCCGAAAAACCCGATAAGGCGCTCGTTTCTGAATCCCGTAAATCGTAACCGTTTCCGCTCCCGTACCATCCAGATAAAAAGCCGCCTGTCGCACGTACTCATACTTTTTACAATCTGCTAAGAACGTATCGAGATCTTTCGCTGCAGTAGACTTTAAATCGATTATATGCAATCCACGTTGATTTCTATAAGCAATATCCACCTTCGCCTTGCAAGGCAATTTGGTTTTCGCATCGGTCCAGGTAAAGACTTGCTCGACTTGCGTTTCTTCGTTGCTCAAAACCCGTTTCAAAAGTCTATTACGAATCGCCGATTTTTTAGCAGCTAATAAATGGCGAATAGGCGCAGGAGTCAAAAACACATAATCCTGAGCCTCCGCCAATTCTGGCTCCAAAATCAATTGATGCAAAATACTCCCAATCGAAAAGGCTTTTAATGGTCTTGGCCGCTGGATTCCAATCAGCTGGTTTTTGATTTGAGACAACCGGCTGTTGGAGTAGGCGTTGATCGCTCGATAATGTTTATCCGCTCCGGTGTGGGTGGTTATGCCGTTTAGGCTTAACCAGTTTCCGATCACAGTGGCGTTGGGTTTTCGATTCGCTGCAGCAAATTTTTCATGGATCTGGTTTTGGAGCTGTGCCAGATTTGGTGCTGTTAATGGTTGTTGAGGAGTCATCGTTTTAGTTTTGGCGATTTGCCTCTTGTAGCTGGATTTTTTGTTTCCTGATAGTGCGGCCATAGACGCCATAGAAGGAAGCAAAAATACTGCTGCATGTGGCAAAGGATTATGAAAAAATAATGGCCCCGTCAATCAGTAAACGGAGCCATCTTGTAAAGAAAGAAATCAAGCTACTTTGTCAAGTTGAGTTACAGGTTCCAATTTGGCTTCGTCAACCTCTCCAGTCTCGATATCTGTCGCCGCTTCCAACTTCTCAGATTCCACGATGCAAAGCGGATAGTTTTCCCAAACGATCATCGTATTCGTTGGCTGAATGGTATCCTCGCGGTACAACTCAAAATCTTTGACATTCGCTTTCACTAATTTCAAGTAAGCAGGATCAGCCGCTTCATGCTCAAATTCCGCAATAAAATACTTTTCTCCTTTGGCGGTCTGCCGTTCCTGTGGAGTAATCGTGATTTTGATTTCGGTGATTTTCAAATCTTCGTAAAACAATTTTTGCGACATATTGAAAAAGTGTTCGACACTATACCCGTGAACCATCACGCTGGCCACCGCTCCGATATTGTCAATAAAAAACAGCTCTAACCAATTTCGCTTGGAAGTACCAAAAAGCGAATCTTTAAAAACTCGATACGAAATCGGAATCAAAGAAAATGGTTTCCCTGCTTTTGTCACTGGAATTTCGCCTTGAATATTGAACACGCCCCTGGAAGCGTCGAAACGATATTGTCGTGGATGGCCTTTCAAATATTTTAGAGCCAAAGTTTTGGATTTTTCATCCATTAGATTTTCTAACTCTTTTAAAGAAAGTGTTGGAATTGAAATTTTCATAATACAAAGTTGGTTTGTGCACCACTCCTATATTTTTGCGGAGTGGTGCAGGTGATTGAATAAAAAGTATTTTAATCTATAATTTTATTTAGTGTTAAATAGCTTACAATATGAGTGGCGATATAAAATCGATTCCCACCGCTTCCCCGTCGTCGATCATAATTTCGGTGATACGCTCTTTTGATTTGTAAATCCGTGGCCGTTTTTCCGACCATCGCTAATTGTTCCTTTACTAAGCAGCTAATTGTTTTTTCCATGATTTTAGTTTTATGGTTTTTATAGAATATTCTGGTTTCGGCTCACAGGCCATTACGTTTGAGAAATCCGATACTGGTTCCCAATCGTGTTTATGTATTTCATCGGTTATAGAATCAGGATAATTATTCCAAGTCTCCCCGTTTTTTACAACCTCCAATATCTCAATATGATTACTGGCAGGAACAGCAACCGGATAACCCCAAAAGTTTTCTTGGCCTTCTTTCTCGTCACATGTAAAAGTAATTTCGATCTCGATATCCATACAAGTGGCTGGACATTCCTCGTAGAAATGAATCAAATAAGTCATCGTAAATTTTAAGTTTTATTTTTTAGAAAGGAAGCGGAGCGGAACCACATTCAAATCCTTCATTAAAAGATTTCATTCTAGCCTCATGGATTTTAAACTCTAAACTATACATTAATTTTCGAGCCTTCGCAGTTTCATTTTTCAAAATAGCCACTTTCATTTCTGCCAACATCACCTCCCATTCTGCCTCTTCTCGAACTGGCGGTGGCTCATAATTTGCAGCTAACATTTCTTGTTCAAAGTAATCTGATTGTAAATTAAAATTTATCATAGTTTTATAAGTTTATGTGTGTAATCTTGTACTATAAAGATACGCATAAATGACACAAAAAACAAACAAAATGTATCAAAAAATGAAATAAAAAACGTATATTTATAGTATGAAAATACTGATAAGCGGCTCCAGAAAACTAAACGATAACAACACTTACACGCAACTGGAAAACCTACTAAAAACCATGCACCCAACACACATCCTACACGGAGGTGCAAAAGGCGTGGATACACTGGCCGACCGCTACGCCACAGAAAACCAACTACCAAAAACAGTAATAAAACCCGACTACCAAAACCACGGAAAATACGCACCACTAATCAGAAACACCGAACTGGTAAAACTAGCCGATAAAGTAATCTGCGTATACAAAAAAGGAAGGGAACGAAAAGGCGGCACGGGCGACACCTACCGCAAAGCAACCAAAGCTGGAAAACTAGCCGCCGAACTAACACCAGAAACAAACCAACTAACCAAACCGCTGCGACTCTTCTAAGCCACCTGAGCCAACCCTCACAGGCCAAAAATGAAAACCTAAAGGCCTTGTTCCAATTGACGAGGGAAAGCTCAGAGAGGGGCTGCTGGCAAGTGTCAGTGACTGCTGAGGATTCGCGGGTTTGGACGGAGGCAGGAACAAGCGCCCGCAGCCCGGATCTGATGCGTTGGCAGGCGCCAGCAAAAAGGTGCATGCGGCCATGAGCCGATGCAAGCCACTCCTGCGCGCTGGTTTTTTGAAGCCATCGGCTAAACCAGTATATAATTTAAAAGGAATCGATTATCAAAGAGCGGGTTTGTAAATCTCCCACCGAAGCATGGGAGATAGTTTGGGAAAATCAGTAGTTAGAGTTTTGGGGTGATTTGTGTCCCGATAGGCTTCTTTCACTCTTTTATCTTTTTGAGACTGTGCCTGAATCCAAGAATTATCCCAACATTAGAGAATTGGCTACTTTTTTCAGAGATAAGAAGGTTTTTTTTATGAAATAAATGCAAATAATTTATCCCTCCAAGAATAGATATTTCTTTAAACAATTTTTGTTCGAGATATACACCTAGCTCAAAACTAAGATTCATCTTTTGCCTTCCATTCCAGGTAAAGGTATTATCTGTAGAAAATTCATTTGCTGCTTCGTAATAGTACCACCATTTGTGATCGGATTTGTTGTAACGGTTAATTGATAAATTTGAATAAGCAAATAGATTGAACTTATCCCTTTCTAAGAACTTGTAATTTAATTGTAGCGGAACTCCAACGAATTTTTCTTTAAACTTTTGTTTAACTGGTATTTCACCTTCCAAAATGTAAGAGTTAATACCTTCAGTTACACCCACTCTCTCCAGCGTTCTCTCAAGACGATATCCAACTCTATTTAAATATAAGCCTGTTTCTATACTTATCTTTTTTGAAAATTCATATCCAACAGTCGCAGAAATAGAACTTGTCAGATTTATTTTAGAACCCTTATCATTTAACCAACTCAGTCTTGGATTCGAATTTAATTTGACGAACCAACTATTTTGGCAAAAACCAAAAACAGGAATTAAGAATATCAAAAGAATTATTATTTGTTTTGTCATTTTTTCTGTTTGTCTGTAATAACTAAAAACTCACAAGGTACAACTTTTTCTCTTTTTTGCAGATGTTACAAACACACCTTTGACTATCATTATTTTCCAAACCAATTAACGGTTGATGAATGACTTACCACAAAAATTGTTTGTCAAAAATAATTCCTCAATCCCTCACAGAAAATTATCAAACTCCAACTTCAACTCCTTATAAACAGCCCTAATCCCCTTATGCTTACATAAAGCTAAAATGTGGATTTAGATAATTAACAATCAAGGTAGCATTGAAACAAAACTAGAAAAAACAGCTCGATCTTCCACCGAAGCGTGGGAGATTGGTTGGGCAGAATCAGTAATTAGAGATTGGGGGCCTAAGTGCTGCTACTCAGTTTAAAGCTTTGTGTGAAGAGTAGCTGCACGAGCGTCAGTGTACAAGTGTTTATTTTCAAACTCTTGGGAACGATCTTTCTAAGGCATCACATTAATAACATAAATTTCCCACTAATATCATGATTCTGAATTCACAATATTTTTAAACTCATACCGATCCATTAATTCACCCGCACCCTTAGACAATGGATCTAAATCTGCTACTACCCCTTTTGCCCAAATTATCCAATCCTCTTGTTTCTTAGACAGGTTCTTTTGTTTTTCCAGCTCATGGATAAAATTAGAAAAATTTTGTGCTTCATTCCACTTCATTAAATCTTTCCGTAGCATTTCAACTTTTATATTTTTCCAACGAATCTCGACTTGCTCATTTTCTTCCATCTCCCTTAGTCTTGTTTCTTCCATCCTCTCAAGTTTCCATTTCTCCCTATCTGCAATATCCTTTTGGGCTCTCAATTCAAATGCTGCCACCAACTTGGGTAATTGATCTTCCAGACGTTTGGTTTTAGTGTCACACCATTCCTGAGGATCCCAGGAATCAATTTTTAAAGATAATTTGCCATTTGGAATCCAATGAAATTCTTCATACTTACCAGATCTATCAACTACCTTTTCACGTTTTTCTACAATTCTAATTTTATATTCCTCTCCTTCAACAATTAGTATAGTTTTTCTTTTTCTGATAATTATATCATGACCTCTCAATTTGCATAGAAGAATAAAGCTATTGGTAAACCTAAGCGCTCGGTCAATCAGTGATCTTGAAACTTCAATATAAAGAATACCTTCCTTTGGCCACGCGTTACCATAACGTAAATGCTTATATGCATACGAAGATTTTAAATAGTTCCGAGCCATAACAATCATTAGATCAAGATTTAATAATTTCTTATCAGGTTTACTTTCTTTTGGAAACTGTGATTTAATCTCCTTGGCTTTTATGGAAAGTTTTATCCGATCTTCCCTACTATATTTATATTTAGTCATGATTACGATGGTTGAATTGGTTAGGAGTGCTGCTGCTC
Source organism: uncultured Saprospiraceae bacterium (assembly GCA_937921555.1). Lineage (GTDB taxonomy): Bacteria > Bacteroidota > Bacteroidia > Chitinophagales > Saprospiraceae > JALZUU01. Next base: position 27,785 of record CAKZUV010000071.1, on the reverse strand, counting down.
TGCTAAAGGCCAAGCGCGAAGAGCAGCTGCGCGAGCGCCAGGAACAAGTGCTCAGCCCAGCTAATGCGCGAAAGCAAGCTCTTGTGACGGGACCAGCTTTACGGAAAATCATCAAACTCCAACTTCAACTCCTGACAAATATTTCTAATTTCTTCATGACTATAAAAACTAAGGTGAGGATTCAAATAATTAGCGATCAAAGTAGAATTCAAACTAACCGGAAATAAATTTTTTACCTCTGAATACTTAACACCCAACCTTTTAGCCAACGCTTTCCTAAATCGTTTTTTGGTCTTTACTTTTTTCACCGCTTTTCTAAACCTCATTTCCCACTCGTAAGAATGATGTAATTTGCATTTGATAATCTTATATTCTAGCTCCATTTCGTAGCAGATATGTTCTTTTTCCTTTCTCAAGATTTTTAAATATTTTTTTAGTTTTCTCTTAGTTTTCATAGTAATCAGTTTTTAGAATTAACTTTTCATTCTGTTGCTAACAATTACCTTACTCCAATAGTTTCTGAAATATAGGGCCTGGCACAGTTGGCACGGTTGGCACGGTTGTATTTTTTTCTAATGTGTGCCAACTGTGCCAATCGTGCCACCTTCTATATTTAAAAGCACTTGTTCTTTCAGTTGCTTTGTAATTACTTTAAATACTAAAGACTGGCATTATTTTCCAATCAAAGACCATGGTAGTGATAAAATTATTGGCACAGTTGGATCTATTTTCTAAAGTGTTCCAACCGTGCCAACTATGCCACCGTACCATCTGATTGCTTAAAATATTCCCCAAATTTGCCAATAGGAGACTGGACTAAAAATCCTGAAATGGTTAATTCTCGTAAATACCTAATTCCTGATCGTTTTGAAATATTAAAATTTGAACAAAGTTCTAAAACTTCTTTTCTTATAAATCGTTCTGGCAAAGCATCAAAAAATAATTGCTTTTTAACATTCTTAAACTGGAACTTATTCGTCTGATATCTTGGCAATCGATCATAAACAAAAACTCCATGTTTAAAATAAGTCTCTGATAACCAAATAGCTGCTTGAAAATCATCGTCTTTACAGATAAGCTTCGGGTCTAAACTCTTTTCCTCAAATCTTCTGATCGTTGATAAAATCATAGCTATTCTAAAGCAAACCAATCCCATTCGTTTTACAATACTTAAGGCTTCTGTCCCAAACATCTCATTCGTTTCCTCCATCAACTTTTTAAAGGTCTCATTCAACATTTTCCACTGTGCTTTTGATAGATTAAATTCCGTTGGATGCAACTTAAGAAAATGTACCATCTCCAAAACCTCTCTTGATAATCCTTGATAGAAATTTTGAAAATTATGACTTCTTCCTTGCGGTGAAACATCTCGCCAAATGGACTCAACTTCAAAAGCATAAAACACAAATCTAGAAAATAAACCATCTTCTGCTGAAGGAATCAAATTCGTTACCTGACCAGGTGTTCCAGACAAAGCAACTGATAATTTTGGTTCTGCAATCTCTATAAAATCACTATTTGATTTTCTACTGTAAGAAATAGGCTCATGGTGATAAGCCTTTCTCAATAAGTCTGAATATCCACCCCAATCTTGTTTTAAAACATTTCCCAAAGTATCTGCTTCTGACTCAAATAGAATCCCTGAATCTTCATTCTGATTTAAATGTCGGATCAACATAGCAGAACTCGAGTTGGCCGGAATAAATAAAGTTTTAAAACCTCGTTCTTCTGGTGATTCTGGTTGTGTTTCAATTTTCCCTTTTCTATACTTCGTACTTTCTATCTCAAACCTTACTAAAGCTTTTTTATAATCCTGTTTTTCTTTTTTACTCACCTCCAATAATTCATCATGATAAGCCGATCCTAAACACTTAGAAAACTTCAAAGCACCTTTTCCACTTGCCGCTGGAGCAATCACAAAAACGAATAAATTTGGAAAACAAATATGACCATCATAAACTCCGCTCACTTTTGGCAACAAACCACTCAGAACTCCTAAAGCTCCCGTGAGAAAAACATCTCGTTCTCGTTGATCTTTTAGAACTTCAGAACCCCCTTTTAATAAAATAGGTAACTGATCAAACACTTTCGCTGGAATCACTGGAGGAACCTCACTAGGCAGTTCGATGGATGATTTGCCATTTGAAATTTCAGAAGGGTAGGGCTGCCAATCATAGGCACTTTTGATTGTCCGTTCTATTTCATTATCATTAAAATCAAACCTCTTCTTACTCTCCTTGACTGCCACCTCCAAAGGAATTCCCGCATGACTACAAATGATGCCCAACCTATAAATATAATTATTTCGATTGCCTTTTTCAAATACCAATTTAGCATTGGCTTGAGTGACGCAAATTTCAAAGGCCTTCACATAATTCATCTTGGAGTTGATCGAATTATCTGTTGTTCTTTTCGGAGAAATTTCCTCTTTTTTACTACTTGAATTATTTACCTCCATGTCATATTTCAATACCTTAAAAACAGTGCTTTCTTGATTGAAATAAATAGCCGGATCATGAGACATAAAACAAAGTCGTGTAATATCTTTTCCACTTTTATCAATTGCTACTTCCAATTCTTTTTCATAAAAACTACTGACCTGTTGATAAGCATGACCATGCATCTTCATTCCAGAATCTACCTCTATAATAATCTTCAATCCTTGGTCACTCGGACTCTTAAAAGCAACTCTTGTAAAATCAATGTTATTTATCTTAAGAACTAAATCTGATAAAATCTCTGAATCCAATCTGTCAATATCTAAAATTACAAATGGATTATATGACTTTAAAAAAGACAACTTTCGACCTCCTTCAAATAACCCCGAAACGGTAAAAGCCACTAATCCTTTTTTTAAATGACTCGCCTTTTCTTTCTTGCCATTTTTTATAAAATTTTGAATTTCTAAAATTGTTTTTTTAAAATGATCTCCTTTGATACCGTTGACAATTTCAGCTAAAGTTCGACTTCCAATTACAGTTGTGAAATTTTTAAAAAGAGAGATATCTTTCATGATATGAATTTTGATAAATTAAAAAGTAATGCTCACTAAAATCTTTTGTTAGATTCATTACTTATAAATATTTGAAAAAGGGAGTGCCTCTAATCCAATATATGCATCTTTATCAGAAGAAATCATACAAGTATAATCAGCTAAAATACCACGACTAGAAAAACGCTTGATTCCAGTGATTGCCTGATAATATTTAACTGCCAGTTGAAAGTTTTTTTGATGTTCTTTGAGCTTTCCATCTGAACAAACTAAAATCACTAATCCATTTTTTAAAGCATTCTCAAAAAAAGTAATGACATAAGGATCTTTCCTAAGTATAAATTTTACAGACTGCATATCTTGATCATTTAGATAAGGAATTTCCAAAATTAAGTTTCCGGAATAACTGACCATTTTCATTTTATTATTTTTTAAAATGAAATTACCAGATACCGAAAATCTTGAAATTACCCGTGCCAATGAATCAAATTCTCCACCAGTATCTTTCTGATGAGCGTTGCGAAGCTTCTCGATGATTCGTTTGTATTTTTCTGTTTTAATCTGATTTAGAATATTATATAATGGCAGCATATTTTGAGGCTCATTATTGTAGTTAAAAAGAGTTATGATAGTCATGATTTATGATTTAATGAGATTCAAGAGGCAGACTACAAGGCATAGTTTGTCCATGCTTTGATGTGTATCAAAGCAAAAGAATCTGACTGCCAACTTTAAGATGACAGGAGTAAAAAAATAGAATTAGGAAACTAAGCGTGGAAGCTTATTCTTGGAATTTTAAAACAACTTCAAGATTAAATCTGGTTGCTTGGCGGGGCAAAAGGTTCTCTGTGATGATCCTTTAGGAATTGATCAATATCTGACATTCGATAATAAATCTTTTTCCCTCTTTTAGAGAATCCGATAATACCTTGATCTCTCCAGGTCTGCGCCGTTCTTGAAGAGATTCCCATGAGTTTAATGAAAGCATCATTGTCAATGAAGTGTTCAGATGGAGAAATTATATTTTTAATTTTCGTCTTTATTTCCTTCAAGTCTACCCTTATTTCTTCGAAATTCATTTTAGATAAAAGAACTGTATCCATGATTAAAGTATTTTAGTGTAAAACAATTAAAATAACAGCAACAAAGTAAAATCAAATAATCCATTCAAACTATCTCAAAATGAAAAATGAGATACTTTAAATCAATAAGTCGGATCATTGACACAAGGAAAATTCAAAAAAATATTTTAACAAGAAAAGTATCTCAACCTATCTCATTGACATCTCAGGTATATCTCATTCACATCTCATATTTAAAATGGGTAGTATTTGATTACTCTTTTTCCAAATTGAAGTTAGCATCAAGTCCTTTTGTGTCATTGGATCCTTTCTTGCTCTTATAATCACTTAAATATCTTCGTATAGAATTCTCTGTAAATAGCTCGCCTCCGACCTTAGAAAAATTAGATACAATTAACCTTGAGTAATCACTTGTAGATCCTTCAAAAACTAGATCACCATCCTTATTTTTTATTTCCTTTAACTGCCTAAAGATATTTGCTAACTCTTTAGCGGACTCCTTAAAGGTAATGCCCTTCGATTTCTTTTTCTCGTGATTAAAGTTTTTTGTATCTTCCCAAAAAGTTAGTTCCATATCAATCGCTTTTATAAAGCTTGCCGATTCATCAGCTGTGATCTCCTGTAAATAATCGGTCCTACGGCGTAATAGTAAAAACCGTTTAGCGTCCAAATCCTTTTTCGCTTTTACTTCCTCTTTTAATGTAACAATAGAAAACCTCTTGTCTTTATTTAATTCTGCGAAAAAAATAGCTTTAGGTTCTTGACTATTTCTTCCAGTTAATTGGTTGAATTTGTCAAGTACGATTGATCTAACTAAGTTCAATTTATTCTGGTGAGCTTTGATAAAAGGATTGTTCTGATTTAGTCTTAAAAGAGCACTAAAATCTTCTAGCCATTGGGTGGGTGCTATTAATTGGCTGGATTGGTATCCTAGGAATCTTAAAAGTTGAATAGAAGAAAAAGCAAGGGTTTTATTGATTAAGCATATACAATATTGTTGTTGATTAAAATAACCATCTTTTGTGAAATCTGGAGTAAAGGTTGGAAATTCTTCAGTGGAGATATCAAATAATGTCCCTTTCTTATTTTTAAAATTCACTACTGGATGTTCTCTGAATTCCACGTACGGGAATCCGTTTACCTCGTTTCGTTTGCTAAACATTGATATTCGTTTTCTAGGTGATCAATCATAGGGAAGAGGTTATTACCCCAAAACCGTATGGTTGGATAGTATGTTAAGTATTCTTCTGACTTATCTTACAGCCTTTGGGAAACGATCTTTGATAAAAGTTTACAACTTCGAACAAGTGTATCTCTTTCTTTAATGATCAATAATTGAATCTACTGATCGGTGGGTTTTAAAACTAAAAGTAAAAAAAACGAGTTTGTTTGTTATTTAGCTGAAAAACAGAAAGTGTTCAACAAATTTTATAACGCTTTCTTGTCTATCATATTGTAGAGTAATGGTATTTTAAGTGATTATACTATTATATTAAATTGAGTGGTATATATGTTCGGTTTAATTTATTAAAAAGAGAAATATTGAGGAGCAGTTTGTATTATTAACTTTTGCTTCCTCTTGATCTAATGAATTTTTCAATCTCCTCAAAGCTGTACAGTGAAACGCCACCTACCATGCATTTCTTAATATCTCCGGCACGGCCCCAATTTCTAATGGTATTTGCCGATACTCCAAATCGCTTCGCTGCATCTCCTGCATTTCCATAGATAGCGTCATTAGTATTACCAGTTTTTTTGAGCTGTTCAATCGCCTTTTCTAGATCTGTTTTAATATTTAATAAATCTGATCGAAGTAAAGTTGTTATTTCATCTCGTAATATTGTGAAAGGATTGTTTTGATTCGTTTTCATCATATGTTATTTATAGGTGACAAAAGGGCTAATACAAGATCTAAAAAACAAAAGTATAATGCCATTTGAGAACAAATATAGAATAAAAGTAACCAGACTTTCAAGTTTTTAATTTTTCTAGAGGTGCATAAAATTTTACCGCAATAAAGTTTTTGCGCTCATTTGCTTTAAGAAGAATATTAGTTTCGTAACCAAATTTATAGTTGAAGAAAAACGGTTTGTTTTTCCTGCAAATGGAAGAAAGAAAATTTAGAAAATTTTTTCAAAAAAAGAAAAATAATTTTAAGCGGAGGGAACTTAGATCTGATTTTCCCGATCTAATATTTGAGTAGTGGTAATTCTCAATATTCATACACCTGTAATTGTTCTTGTACTTGCCCCTTATTGTGATCTTGATCCTGCATATAATCCTGCTCCTGTATTTGTTCCTGTTCTTTCTCTTTTTCCTGCTCCTGCTCCTTTTCTTTTTCCTGCTCTAATTTTTTGGTGACGATAATTCTAAACCTTTTTGCCTCAGCTCTTTTATTAATATCTATGTATTCAAAAAATTGTTTTTCAGTAGAGTGTCCGGTAATCTGCATCAATCCGGACGGCTCAACTCCTAGCTCGTAAAAATTTGAAGCAAAAGAGCGGCGAGCACAGTGACTAGAAATCCACTTACATCGTAATGATTTTTCTTTTTTCGTTTGACCAGCTGTATTAAAAGTACGAGTGAAAGTTTTTTCTTTCAGAACCAATTTAGCAACTTTTTTTATAGTACGATTAAATTCTTGAGCAGAGACACTTGGTAGAATATAATCATATTTTTCCAAGATGATCTGGAGTTCAGGTAATATTGGAATCATAACAAGTTGCTTTGTTTTTTCGGTTAATATTTCTAACAACTTTTCACCATCTTCTTCTTCAATACTATCCTTAGAAATCTTGTGCCAATCAGAAAAACGTAATCCGGTATAACAACCGACTACAAATAAATCTCTTGTTCGTTCCCAGCGAGGTCTTTCGGAAAGATCAACATTTATCAATTCTCGAAGTTCCTCAAAGGTTACGCGTACCTTACTCTGAACTTTTTCACGTTTCACCCCAAAGCCATTTTCCTGATGTCGTTTGTTATTATGATATTCTAATCTAAGTGCCTCGTTCATAAACTGTTTAATAACCTCAAAAACCTTGGCCGCATTATTAGCAGAGTATTTGCGGGGTGGACTATACATCCATTCTACAAATTCTTCTCTGAACTTCCAATCGATATCATTATAGTCCAGCGTTATTTTCTTTTCTTCTGCGAATAATTTAAGATTATTGAATACCGTTTTAAATTTTTTCCAGGTACCTCGTTTGCTAGAAACGGAATTCTGTTTAGTTTCAATGTAATCTTCAATGAATTTGAATAGAGTAGGAGTAGTAATAGTGGAAGGACGTTTTAGCCTTCCAGATAAATAGTCAAGCTCTTTTTTAAAATCTTCTACTGATAAATCATGATCAGCCTTATACGTATCCAAAGCCCACCGCTTGAAAGATTGTATCTTACTATTCAAGTCAATATATTCTTGGCCATACTTTTTATTAAAAGTGGTTACACCAGCTTTTTTATTCCAATATTTAATCTCAACTGAATCACCAATTGGATAGTGTACTTTCTTTGAATCGTACCAGAATTTGAGATAAAGGAATCCAGTTTTTGCGTCTTTAGATTTCTTTTTTAGGATGACGCGTGGCGTTGGGTGAGCTACTTTAGGCATGTGTTGTTTTTAGTTTTCTATTAGTAATAATACTGATATAAATATACGAAAATGAAAGGAGGAAAAAAAGTTTGGTGAACGTTTGGTGAACGTTTGGCATTGTCAATAGGTGAATCCATTTTAGGGCGTTTTCACTATTATGTTGATAATTAGAATATTATAAAATTATAAAAATGCAATAGGTACCAAATGTTGCTAGGTTCAGTTCCTGCCTCCGCTACAAATAAAAAGGTTCTTACAGCAATGTAAGAACCTTTTTTGCTTCTTTGAAGATCCATATCAATAATTCAGCATTTGTTAAATAAAAATCTCTTCTGAACTTTCCTCATGTCTGCCTGTTTCATTTCAAAATGCAGATTATGAGAAAAATTATCATTTCGACACTTATATTGTTCTTCTTTCTGGTTAGTGCCAAGACGCAGACCCGAAGAATGGATAACGCGATCGTCGCTAAAACTTTCGGTAGCCAAAATCAAAATGAAACCGTACAACCTCTGCTTTTGGAGGCTCGCCGCCAGTTTCGGGTAGCGGATTTTGAAGGGGTTTTGATGACCCTGGATAATGCGGTAGCCCAGGAACCTAACTCTGCTGAGGCACTTGCCGAACGAGCCAGATTTAAGAAAATTATCGGAATGGACACCGAGGCGGAAATAGACTTGCGGACAGCCAATCAGATCAATCCTTACGCAGCTAATATATATGGTTACTACGGAAACCTGGGATTATTGAAAGTACTATCGGTTGAACCGGAAGTGTCTGTACAGCAACTCAGCGAATTTAAAAAGCTCAATTATTACTACAAATCACTGGATCAGGAACTTCTCGTTGCCGAAGGGGAAGAGGCGGCAATTGGCAATATCGAAGATGTTTTGATGGATATTGAAACGGATAATTTGATCGGCGCCCGAACCTGGATTGACAACTTTCTGGCACGGGATACTATGTCTGCTACTGTCTACGATTTGAAGGGATTGGTACACCGTAAAGAAGGGGACTATCCAGCCGCCAAACTTGCTTTTACCCGTGCTGTTAAGCTAGATCCGGACTTCTCAATCGGTTGGTATAATCTTGGTCAGGTAGAACGGAATTTAGGTAATTATAAAGCGTCAGAAAAACACTTGAACAGAGCCATTGCTTTACAAAATAACTTGACAAAGGCTTATTTTGAGAGAGCAGTGTTAATGAAGCAGATGGGTGAAAAAGAAAAAGCACTCGAAGACTATAACATGATCATAAAACTCGAAGGAGAAAACTATATGGAAGCACTCATCAACCGGGGATTAACCAAAAAGATGATGGGTGATTTTGCCGGCGCCAGGGGTGATTTGGACGCGGCGGTAGAAGCGTTTCCAGAGCACGCAGGTCTGCGAAAAAATCGTGGAAATATTAATTTACTTCTTGGAATTACCCGTAAGGCGATAGATGATTATACCAAGGCTATTCAGCTCAACAGCGAATATGCCGAGGCATATTACAACCGGGCCATTGCTTTCTTTATGCTCTATGATAAAATATCTGCTTGCGCGGACCTGGAAAAAAGTCTCGAACTGGGATACGCTCCTGCTGCCGAAATAAAGAAATATTTTTGTACCTGGTAGAAGCTGAAAAAGCTCCGTGTGTTTACTGCTACTGCTTTTTAAACAATTGCTGCTTGCATATTATTTTGACCACCAGTAATAAACTCAACGCCCGGACCCGCAGTTGAACCTCTTTTGACCGCGCCATTTTTTCCACTACGTCAAAGTAGGGAATACCCAGCGGACGGATGATTTTTAATAACGGCAACGTCTGTCCTTCCAGAAACTTTCTCAAATCGGGCTGTTGCTCAAACCAATATTGTTCCGGTGCCATATCGAATGTTTGCCGGAATTTTCTGGAAAATAGTTTTCGCCATCCAAAGCGTAAACGGAGATACAAAAGATCGTGTTGTGCCATCCACAAACGGGTAGGGCGGGCATGCAAATGTTCCCAGCGGTATCGGGTCCATTCGGGATGATAGCGGTTTAACCACTCCAGATAAATCCTTCTTTTATAGATCAGATCGTACGGAATCGTCAACGCAAAATCAATGAAATCTGTATGCGTAAACGGCGCAATATTGTAGGATAAATGTTCCAGACCCCAGACGCCGGCGGCAATACTGTTAAATCCTCTTTCGGAAATTTTGTAGTGTCCTTCGTGCTGATATTGTTTTCGCTGTGCGGCCTCCCATTCCTGGTCAGTTGGTAATAAATCCGTACTCACCCGGCTTGCGTGGAGGGGCGGAGGTAACTCCTTTTTACCAGAAATATAACTGCCCAGAATCATTCCCCCAAGGTGTCCCGTATGAATTAATCCGTAATCTTTTTTCCAGATTTTTTCAATGCCATAAACAACGTGCGCGGGATTGTTGTAATCACAGGTGCCGCCGATTCTATGCATCATTTTTTCGGGGTCGTACAAATATTCGAGTCCGTCCATCGGATAAAAATGATGTTCAAAACCGTAGTCTTGCGCAATTTCGCGGGCAATGATTTCATCGTCGTATCCCTTTTGGCTGCAAGTAAAAGTCACCTGATTTTTATACCCCAAATCATGCCCGTAAAGTGCCGTTACGCGTGAGTCCAAACCACCACTCAGGGTTGTAAAAGGCTGATAGTTTTCTTCTTCATCTTTTTGAAATTGTTCTTTGATGGTAGCGGAGAAAAGTGCTTCCAGCGTTTCCATGGTTTGTGCTTTGGAACGCTGGTGGTTTTGTTTATAAACAAATTCTTTGTATTTTTTGCAGGTTATTTGATTGTTATGGTAGCACAAGATGCTGCCCTCCGGTAACCGTCCGCTGTTTTTAGTCCAGCTCATACCGGAAAATAAATAACCGTAAGCCAGAAAACAATAGACCGCTTTGGGATTCAGCGTACGGGAAAGGTCGGATAAATTTGACAAGTCCAGTGTAGAAGAAGCGAAAATGAATGCTGTTCCATCAAACTCGTACGCAAAGTTTTTGGCACCACAGGGATCATTAAAAAGACGCAATCGTTGCACCTCTTTTTCATAAATAAAACCATTAAAAGTACCGCGTAGATTGTTTAGTTTGGGAGCCAGGTTTTCCAGATTTTCCAGAAAATAATTCTGCCACGTATCATTGCCAATTACCTTTTTTTTATTCAAGACTACACCGTCAAAACCCACGACCACCGATTCATTTTCAAATAGTAATTTATCTTTTGGGAATTTATCATTAGACGCCAGATCAAAAGAAAAATCAGGACCAGAAATGCGCCAGTCCGCCATTTCTTTATTTCTACCGTATAAACTCAGCATCTTTTTTTTAATTTTTTAGTGGTCCGGAACATCCCGGAGCAAAGATAAAATTTTACCCCGGCCAAAAAAGTTGAATGCGAGTTTATTCGATTTGACTTTTGTAGAATGTGTTAAGTTAGCCAACAATAATCAAAGCGATCCAACCCCAAAAAATTACCATTCATTTATTATCTTTGCCCAATGTTAAAACTTGCAAAAATTATTGCCACCTCCTTTGGCTTCGGCTACGCTCCGGTTGCTCCTGGCACCTTCGGAACTATCTTTGGAATTTTGGTGTACCTCGCTATTCATTTTACCATTCCCGCTCAGATTAATCCTTTACTACTGGCGCTGATAGTCGTCGGAACCCTTGTCGGAATCTGGTGTTGCAAAATGGTCGAACCGGAGTGGGGGCACGATTCCGGCAAAATTGTCCTGGACGAAAGTGTAGGCGTATGGATCACCCTGCTATTTGTACCGTTTCAGTGGTGGATTGTGCTGGCCGCATTCGTTCTGTTTCGTTTTTATGATATTTTAAAACCACTCGGGATCAAAAAAATAGACGAAGGAATGCATTCTCCCGCCTCCGTTATGTTCGACGACGTTCTGGCGGGTATTTACGCCGCACTGACCCTGCAGGGAATACTCTGGTTGCAACAATCTTACTTTTGATATGACCCTGCCAGATTTCTTCGCACAGCTTCAATGAATTATCTGTGGTTTGACTTTAACAATTTTAAAAAAAATCGTATATTTGACTAGAGAAAAATTTCTTTTTGTTAAAAGAACCGCATGATAACTGATATTGCACAACATTTTGAACGACTTTTATATGACCACGAGTCCCTGATTATTCCAGGATTCGGAGGACTGCTCACCAGTTACCGTGCTGCTACTATTGACCACGTACAGGGACTTTTATACCCACCTTCCCGTACGGTTAGTTTCGATAAAAATCTGGCTGTAAATGACGGTGTACTTGTCAATCACCTTAGAGAAGTCATCGGCATTAGTAAAAAAGAAGCCGAAGAAGCGATTGCCGAATTCGTTAATTTTGCGGAAGAACGTCTCGAAAAAAGAGAAATAATTGTCTTTCCCGGAGTCGGTCGATTATACAAAGATTACGAAGGCCAGTTGCAATTTTTACAAGCCTCTACCAATTTTAATCAGGATTCCTACGGGCTGTCCAGTGTCCAGTTTTATCCGATTCTACGCAACAAAGATACCGCCGCCCGCGAAGCACCATTACCCGATTCTCTCCTGCCTGGTCCGGTTAGCCAGACCCGCAGAAAATCGTGGACCTCACTTCGTTCCCGGCAATCTCTGATTCCACTAGCTGCGGGATTCGCCCTCATTGCCGTCGCCGTTTCTTTTCTTTTCCTGCGGTCCGATGCGCCTATTTCTATCAACCGATCGATGATTATGCCCGTTTCGGAAAAAAGGGTGAATAAAAAACCTACTTACGAAGAAGTTACCACCATGAGCCTGATCGACAGTCGTAAAAGTGGGCAATCTACCAGCTCCTTCACACCGGATAAGTTGGAGGACGTAAACGAAGAGGACCTCGAAGAAACACCCGTTATTGATCCGGAAATTATCGAACTGGGACCTTCCCGGAGAAAAGGAATCATCATCATTGGCTCTTATAAATACCAGCGCAGTATCCAGAAAATGGCGGACAGAGTAGTCGCTCAGGGATTTGATGTCTACCAGCAACGAGTCGGAAATGACGGCATCGTCCGGGTAGGCGCACAGTTTGCCTACGAAGATTACGCAGACCTCCAGCGTAAACTAAAAATTATCAAAGAAAATATCGAAGACCGCGCCTGGATCCTGGCACAGTAATCTTTCTTTATTTAGTTCGTTCGAAATTCTAATAATTATTCTCCAGTATTGAATACCGGAGTTGCCTGCTCATCAAACAAACCGAATTTGTCACACGTTTTTTTATGCTGTTGAAAAACAGGGTTTTGTTCAATCAACGCTGTCTGACCTATTACTTACTTCTGCATTGCGTATGGAGTGACCAATAATTGATGAACATATTCTAAAAACCAGAAAAATTGAAAACTTCAAGCATATTTATTTAATCAATAAGAATTCTCCGAGGCTCTGCCTCGGATGCACACGTTAGCAGGACTGATTAACAAATTTACCGATTAACTGTGTTTAGCTTAGTGTAATAAATATTATGTTCGCGACAAAAGATATACACGATCGCTCAGCGCCCTCCGCTCCTCAGTGTGAAAAACACTCTTTAAAACAAGCTCACTGATTAAATCAAAATACGGGATGAAGCATAACGAAGCAGACACAGTTTAATATACATTCATAAAAACAATCCGATTTCATCCGGCCAAGTCCGCCCCCTCCTTTCATTTTTTCCATTATTTTGCGGGTATGAAAGCCATTCAGCAAAAACTCAAAACAGTTCAGGAATTATTACAAAAAGAAAAAGAAGCAGACTTTGAACGCTTCCGCGAAGAAATCCTGCAACTTTCTCAAGCTGAGCGGCGTGATAAAGGACTTTGCTGGTATCCGCTGACCGTTCAGAAAACTGGATATACTATTGGTGAACGCGCTTTTGTCACGGTAGAACGAACTGCCCAGCTTAACGAATCTCACCGGCTGCGGTCCGGATCTCCCGTTGAGTTTTATACCAGCGCCGATGGCAAAAACAGAAGCCACGCGCAGCGTGGAATTATTCATTTTGTAGAAAAAAACAAGATGAAAATTATTCTCAATAACAAAGACATCCCCGACTGGATCAATGATGGTCAGCTGGCGGTAGAAATGTTATTCGACGAACGTACCTACCTCGAAATGGAAAAGGCCATGAAAACCGTTATCAAAGCGAGCGGAGACCGGTTGACAGAATTAAAACAGATATTCTACGGAGATTTGGAACCTTCGTTTTCACCCTTTCGGGAAATACACCACGATTTACTCAATCCTGCTCAGAAAAAAGCGGTGCAGTCAATTATTGCCGCCGAGGATGTTGCCATTGTGCACGGCCCTCCGGGTACCGGAAAAACTACTACGCTGGTTCATGCTATTAAACTCATGGCGGCCACCGAAAAAAATATTCTGGTCACCGCATCGAGTAATGCCGCCGTGGATTTGATGGTGGAAAGACTGGACGCGCAGGGACTGAATGTTGTCCGGATCGGTAATATTTCCAGGGTGAGTGACCAACTGGTTTCTATGACCCTCGACGGACGGTTGGCCCAGCATCCTGAACATAAAAATATCAAACGGTTGCGCGTACAGGCGGCCAACGCCCGGAAAGGAGCGCGAAAATTTAAACGTCGTTTTGGAAGCCGGGAACGATCCCAGCGTAATGAAAGTTATCAGGAAGCACGGGAACTGGAATCTTACGCTAAAATGCTGGAAGAAAGATTACTGCACGAAATTCTTTTTCAGGCAGATGTGATCGCATGCACGCTGGTAAATACCCAGAGTAACAGTCTTCAACACTTGAAATTTAAAACCGTCGTAATTGATGAGGCCGCTCAGGCCATTGAGCCAGCCACCTGGATTCCGCTCTTGAGGGTACATAAAGTTATCCTGGCCGGAGATCCGTTTCAGTTGCCTCCCGTGATTAAATCTCCCGAGGCCAGAGAGAAAGGACTTGGGATGACCTTACTGGAAAAATGGGTGCGGGATGAAAAGCCGACTAGCTTTCTGGATACGCAATACCGGATGCACCCCGCGATTATGGGGTTTTCTAATACCGTTTTTTACCACAATAACCTGAAGGCTGCCCCACAGGTCATAGATCAAAAAGTAGGCATTCCAGATCTTTCGCCTGTACTGTTTATTGATACGGCGGGTTGCGGATTTAACGAAGCTGTCAATCCTGAAACCAAAAGCCGCTACAACGAGGGCGAAGCGTTTATTCTGCGGGAATACTTTTTACAATTTACCAGCAAACTGGCTGAACTGGAAATCCCGGTTCCTTCCATGGCCATTATCGCTCCTTACCGGGAACAGGCCCGTCATCTCGAGCAGCTATTCCGGGAAGATCCTGAGTTGTTGCCCTTCATGGAACAACTGTCTGTCAATTCTATTGATGCCTTCCAGGGACAAGAACGGGAAATCGTTTTTATCAGTCTCACCCGCTCTAATGACAAAACAGAAATTGGCTTCCTTTCAGATTATCGTCGTATGAACGTTGCGCTGACCCGCGCCAAAAAACATCTGGTAGTAATTGGAGATAGTGCAACGATCGGAGCAGATGATTTTTATCAAAAATTTATTGAATACGCCGAAACCAAAGGTCAATACCAATCTGCCTGGGAATATATGAAAAGCTAATAAAAACACCTCACTACATTTATGACACCCCATCACTAAATTCGAAGGCGCTGCCACTCCAAAAGTACCTTTCAAAAGACATTCTTTTAACCACTCCGTTAACCAACCTTAATAAATTCACAACATATACAAAAAATATCCGTACGTATAGGTTAGTCAGCATCCACTCATTTGTTCAGAAATAAATTAATTTAAAATATGTCTATTTTAAAGATGCTTTGTATCGGGATCATCGCAGGTCCTTTTTTATGTTCATTGCATGCCCAGGAGCCCGCCGTTCAACCGGTAGCAGTTACCTACGCAAAAAAAATAGGTATCACCGCTCCTTTAAGAGATTTAGCGCCCATCGCATCTACCAGTGAGGAGCGCCGCAAGCAAGCGAAATTATCTAAAAAATTTATTCCCAATTTTCTCAGCAGAGGTCGTCGTCCCGCTCCGAATCCAAATGCGCTGCCACAAGGACCAGACCCGGTTTTACAAAGTCAAAATATCAGTCTGAACAATAGTGTTTCCGTCATCCCAACCATCAATATGGATGGTATGACAACGGTAATTTCAAATGCCAATATTCCTGATCCCGTGGGTGATATTGGAAAGGACCACTACGTTCAGGTGGTAAATTCTACTTTTATTCAGGTATTCGACAAACAGGGCACAGCCCTCAACGAACCAATTGCCGCTAATACCATCTGGGCAAGTTTGGGATTTAATTCAGGAGGCGATCCGATTATTCTGTACGACCAGGAAGCACAGCGCTGGATGCTGACGGAATTTCCCAATTTTCAGGGAGGTAATCAATTGTTGATTGCAGTCTCTCAGGATGCTGATCCGCTCGGTAGCTGGGCGGTTTACAACTTCGGTACTCCGAATTTTCCGGATTATCCCAAATATAGTATCTGGCCGAAAGCGCTCGTTCTGACCACCAATGAGGGTAATTCCAACACACTGCCTGCGTACTTTATTGATCGCGAGGCACTACTCAATGGTGAGGAGGAGGTCTCGATACAAAGACTGGTCATTCCCGGACCTGCTAACGGCCCGGGCTTTCTGACGGCAACGCCGGTTGAAACAAACGGTGTCTTACCCGCCGGGTACGAAGACCAGGCCTTATTGCTGGCACTGAAAGATGATGCCTGGGGTGGTGTGGATGTGGATGAAGTGGAACTAATCACCGTAACTCTGGATTTTGCAGAACCGGATAACACAACCTTTACCGTTCAGGGAATACCTGCGGCACCTTTCGATACCAATCCCTGTGCCGTTTCGGGACCAGGATTTGAATGTATTCCGCAGCTCGGCGGACAGGGAATTGACGGACTCCCGGAAATAATTATGAATCAGCCAAATTACCGCGCATTTGAAACGCACCAAAGCATTGTTCTGAACTTCGTTACCGATGCCACTGGTAATAATCGTTCCGGGATTCGCTGGATGGAACTCCGCCGGGAACAGGGTGCAGACTGGACTTTATATCAGGAAGGAACCTTCGCCCCGGACGACGGACTGCACCGGTTTATGGGAGCTATTGCCATTGATGGGGGAGGAAATATTGGATTGGGATATTCTGTCTCCAGCCTGAGTACTTATCCTGGATTGCGCTTTACCGGACGACTGGATACCGATCCACTGGGAGAGATGACCATTGACGAATTTACCTTGGTTACCGGTAGCGGCGCCACCAGTAATGACCGTTTTGGAGACTACGCGCATCTGGGCGTTGATCCGCTGGACAATCGCAGTTTTTGGTTTACAGGACACTATACCACTCAGGAAGGTTGGGCGACCCGTATTGCACGATTTCAGATCGAAAAAGATACTTTTGATATTGGACCTTTAACGCTGGAATCCCCGCAAAGCAGTCCCGCTCTGACCGACAACGAAACGGTAAAAGTACGGGTCAAAAATTTTGGATTGCAAGCCATTTCCGGATTTAATATTGGCTATGTTTTTGAAAATGAGGAACCCGTAGTCGCTTCCGTAAATACCATTATTACTCCCGGAGCAACCTATTTACATACGTTTACGCCCACGGTAGCGATGACGGAGATTGGATCTTATAATTTTAAAATTTTTACCAATAATAGTCTGGATCAGGCTACTGGAAATGATACGGTAAACGTTGTTGTAACAAAGTTGCCGGAATTTGATGTAGGAGTCACCGATCTCAGAGGGCTGGAAGTTTATAGTTGTAATGATAGTATCACCGCCGAATACGAAATTTATAATTTTGGAACGACCACGCTGACGGAGACCACGATTGATGTGACACTAAATGGTACGGTCGTTAACAGTTTCCTTTGGCAGGGAACGCTTACTCCCGGAAACAGTATTGCCGCTTCGGTGCTGGTACAAAATTTAATAGAAGGGGCAAATGAACTATCTATCGAAGCATATCTTCCCAACGGTGAAACAGATCAGCGCCCGGAAAATAATGCGAGAAGCCGTGGTTTTGGAGTGTCCGGAGAAGAAAGAGATGTTACACTGACCATCACACTGGACGAATATCCCAACGAAACAACCTGGAAAATAACCGATGTACAGGAAAACGTATTATTTAGCGGAGGCCCCTACACGACGCCCAACTCCACGGTCAGTGAAACCTGGTGTCTTGATCCCAGACAGTGTTACATTTTAACGCTGAACGATAGTTATGGAGACGGTTTTTGTTGCAGTGCCGGACAGGGAAGTTATAGTCTGGTCGATCCGGATAACATTGTACTCGTACAGGGACTGGGTAATTTTGCGATCCGGGAAGAAGTGAATTTTTGTGTAGATTTTACTTGTATGCTTACCGCAGAAATTAATACTTCGAATCCGAGTCCTTCTAATCAAAACGGGATTATCCTCCTTCAGCCAGCTGGCGGTTTAGCGCCGTATTCGTACAGTATTGATAATGGCGTTACATTTCAGGGAAGTAATATATTCACGAATCTCCAGGCGGGTAATTATAACATAATCGTAAGAGATCAGAATAATTGTGAATACACCGAATCGCTGCTTTTAGGTACCAATACCAGTACGGATGCGGCTCCTGAAGACGCACAAGTCCGGATTTTTCCCAATCCAACCCAGGGGGTTTTTAAAGTAGATATCCCGGGTCAGGTTTCAAACGAGCATCATCTGGAATTACAAATTTTTGATGCCAGCGGAAAGCGGATTCAAACCGTTAAAATCCCCCGGTATGACGACCGATATCAGGGACTTGTTTCACTCACGGTGCAGCCCGTTGGACTTTATTTTTTAAAATTCAAAACAGAAAAGCTTAAAAAATTATTTCCCATCATCAAATTATTAGAATAGATACCCATTTGTAGATAATTTCTAAAAATCTGGTTTGGAGTACTAACGACAAAGAAGGTTATTTTAAGAGATAAATATCCGTTTTCATTAAAGTAATCATAATTTTACAGCGGCTTTGAAAAAGAAGGCATTGCCGTATAAATAAACATTGTTAATTACTTACACCAGAATTATGAAAAGCATCAGAATAATCTGTGGGCTAATCCTCACTGTAATGTTTTCCTTTACGTGGTCCACGGCGCAAAACAGCCGGGTCATTCCAACGGAAATTTCCGTCACCCAAGCCGAAAAAATCGGCGTAATCCCACCCATTCGTACGTTAATTCCCATCGATGGAACTTCCCCTGAAAAAAAGAAAATCGTAAAAGGGAATCATAAAGCACCCAATAATTTCGCGGGCCGGGGTAAGTATACAAGTACCGTTACCAACGCGCAACCGCAGGGCCCCGATGCTATCCGGCAATATGACTTCAACCGAACCAATGGCAATCGTGTCGTTGAACCGCTGGTAAACATCGATGGAATTACTTCTGGCTTTTCGCCCAATGACCCGTCTGGTGACATCGGAGCCGATCATTATTTACAGGCTATCAACGTTACCACGCTTGGTGTTTTCGATAAAGATGGAAATTTTCAAACCTCTTTTTCTGCTAATACAATCTGGAGCAGTATCGGATTCACCTCCCGGGGAGATCCAATTATTTTATATGATCAGGAAGTTGGTCGCTGGTTAATCACCGAATTTCCCAGTGGCAATCAACTGCTGGTCGCCATTTCTGATGACAGTGATCCGCTGGGAGGATACACAGCTTATAATTTTGCTACGCCCAATTTTCCGGATTATCCGAAATACAGCGTCTGGGACAATGCCTACGTCGTAACTACCAACGAAGGTGGACCCGCTAATTCGCCCGCTTATTTTATTGACCGGGCTGCAATTCTTTCTGGGGCTGCTACCGCTAATATTCAGCGAATTAATCTTCCGGGTGCCAGTAACGGACCCGGATTTCAGGTAGATACACCGGTAGACTGGTCGGGACTGACCCCTCCACAGCCAGGTTCTAACCCAATGATCCTGAGCCTTTCCGATGATGCGTGGGGTAGTTCTGAGGTAGATCAGGTTGATATTTATTCTTTTGAAATTGATTTTGAAACACCTGCTAATACGGTGACTACCGTTCAAAACCTGGTGACGACTCCTTTTGATACCAATCCCTGTTCCGCCGCCGGACCTGGATTTGCTTGTATGCCGCAGTCTGGAGGGTCAGGACTTGATGGAATCCCGGAAACGATCATGCACCAGGCTCATTATCGTAACTTCGATAGCCATGAATCAATGGTTTTCAATTTTATAACCGATGTGACGGGAGGCGATAACCTCTCAGGTATCCGATGGGTAGAATTGCGCAGAAACGCAGGCGAGACCGAATGGTCCGTTTATCAGGAAGGTACCTTCGCACCCGATGATGGCCTGGACCGGTTTATGGGAGGAATAGCAATGGATGGTGCCGGAAATATCGGCCTGGCCTATAACGTAACGAGTCCGGATATGTTTGTTGGCGTTCGCTTTACGGGACGATCCGCTAATGATCCGCTGGGAGAAATGACGGTGGAAGAGTTTACCCTCGTAGAAGGACAGAATTCAATTAATTCCGGTGGTCGCTTTGGCGATTATGCGCACATGAGTATTGATCCGACAAACGACCGGACATTTTGGTATACTGCTGAATATGCCGGTGGAGGCGCTGGCAGAGTAAATACCCGGATTGCGGCTTTCGAACTACGGAAAGATACCATTGATATCGGACCGGTTACTCTGATCAGTCCGGAAAGTGCCGACGGACTTACCGCCAGTGAAGCAGTAGAAATTGAGATAAAAAATCTTGGAATTGATACACAATCCATGTTTACCGTAGGATATATTTTTGAAAATGGTAGTGCTGTTTCTGAAGATGTAATTTTTGAACTATTTCCGGACAGCTCTTACCGGCATACCTTTACACCGACGGTAGATATGTCGGAGATTGGTCCTTATAATTTCAGAATATTTACGGCCTTAGCGGGTGACGAAGCAGTTTTAAATGATACCATCAGAGCGGTGGTCAATCACTTACCTCGTCACGATGCGGGTATTACGCAATTGCCCGGTTTTCCTAACCTTACCTGTCAGACTGCCGTAGATTTTCAGGCTACCCTTACCAATTTTGGAACCGTACCGCTGACAAGTGCTGACATTATAGTAAGGTTGAACGGAGCGGTGGTCAATACCATTAACTGGACGGGCAATCTGGAATTTGGTGATAATGAAAATATCGATCTGACACTTACCGGTTTTACGAACGGAGACAATGATGTTCAGGTTACCGTTGAAAATCCCAATGGAGAAACCGATCAGGTAATGGGTAACAATGGCCGGTCAACTACACTACGGTTCATTGAAGACGGAGCGATGGTTATCTTAAATCTGACGCTGGATAACTTCCCCGAAGAAACGACCTGGACGCTGCTGGACGAGAATGACCTTGTCGTTGCTTCGGGTGGACCCTATCAAACTGACGGTGCTTTGATTTCCGAGACTTTTTGTTTAGATCCTGAAGCCTGTTATATTTTTAATATTCGGGATTCCTACGGAGACGGAATATGCTGTGGTCAGACAGGAAATGGAAGTTATGAGATTTTGACTGACACGGGAATCATTCTTGCCAGCAGTGATGGTACTTTTGGAACAGAAGAAGAGCTGGCTTTTTGTGCTACTTTTATGTGTAATTTATCTGCCGAATTTTTGGTTTCCAATGAGACGGGAGCAGGAAATAATGGCGCCATGTTGATTTCACCCGAAAATGGTACTGCTCCTTACGAAATAAGTATTGATGGTGGAGTCACCTTTACTGATAATACATTATATCAGGGACTGGAAAGTGGAACTTATAATATTGTGGTCAGAGATGCCAACGATTGTACGTTCGAAGAAACCGTTATTGTAAAAGATTGTGTAATAGAGATTCTGGCGGAGATCGAGAATGTAACTAATGGTGGAGCGAACGATGGAAGTGTTACGGTGACCATCAACGGCGGATTGCCTCCTTACACGTATTCTATTGATGGTGGCAATACTTTCCAGGAAAGCCCTTTCTTTGATAATCTTCCGGTAGGAAATTATTCTATCACCGTCCGGGATGCCAACGAATGTCAGACCAATACCAATTTTGTAATTGATATGGCCGTAAATACTACTTCAACGGTAGCCGGACAAATTATCGAACTAATGCCTAATCCGACTACCGGAATCTTCAGAATCAATTTGACCGGACTGGAGCGTACCAGCGTTTTCTTACCTTACCAGATACTGACGTCGGATGGAAAATTAGTATACGAATCCTCTATTACACGCTACAACGAGACCTACACCGGACTGGTGTCTCTGTCCGCGTATCCGGACGGCGTTTACTACGTACGACTGATGGACGAAGGCGTTACGCGTCTTCTGCAAGTGGTAAAACAGTAATTTTTACAAATTAAAGTCTAATATCTAAATATTGTTCAATATAGAATATATTACACCCTGTCGTCCCGGACGACAGGGTTCTTTTTTTGATAGAAGAGCGATTCGCATATTTTATACATAGATATTTTCAAAATCGAGCAGTATCAGAAAATAAAACGAAAATTTTAAACAACTACAAAAAAAACACCCTGACCATGAAAGATCATCAATATTTTCTCTCCGAAGCAATTGCCGAAGCGCGTAAAGGAGCATCAGAAGGAGGCATTCCCATTGGAAGTATTCTCGTTTATAAAAATAAAATTATCGGTCGCGGACACAATCGCCGGGTTCAGTCGGGTAGTGTAGTGTTGCACGGAGAAATGGATGCCCTGGAAAATGCCGGACGCCAGCCGGCCAGTGTATACCGGGCGTGTACCATCTATACGACCCTGTCTCCTTGTCCAATGTGCAGCGGAGCGATTCTTTTGTATGGAATTCCCAAAGTAGTCATCGGGGAAAACAAAACTTTCCTGGGGGCGGAAGATTATCTGACCCAAAACGGGGTAGAACTCATCAAAATGGACAACCCGGAATGTATGGAAATGATGGAAAACTTTATAAATGACCGCCCCGATCTATGGAACGAAGACATCGGGGAGTAAAATTGGTATAAAACTGTTTTAAAACGATAAAAAATTTTTGCTTTTAAATACTTTTTACGGCCAATTAAAGCCAAAGCGGTTAGCGTGAGTTTTGGTGTATTGTTTGGTTTTTCATAGAAAAGAAGAACTTAATTTTAATTTGATCTGTTTTTTAGCTTTGATTTAGAATATTATTTTATAAATTCCCTTGTTTGATCCTTTTATTGCTGCTAACTTTGCACCCGAAAAAAAAATAGTATGAATCTCAGTTTAATACCACAAATACGATTTGCCGATAAAGATCAGTTCTATCTGATTGCCGGTCCTTGTGCGATCGAAAGCCGGGAGATGGCCTTTGAGATTGCCGGAGCACTAAAAGAAATAACGACCCGGCTGGAACTTCCCTTTATTTTCAAGGGTTCTTATCGTAAAGCAAACCGGTCCCGGCTGGATTCCTTTACGGGAATTGGAGATCAGAAGGCGCTTGATATTTTGGGAGACATCCGCAGAGAACTGGAGATACCGGTAACCACGGATATCCACAGCGACGAAGAGGCTGAACTGGCCGCCAGACACGTCGATATACTGCAGATTCCCGCTTTCCTGTGCCGGCAAACCAACCTTTTGGTGGCCGCTGCAAAAACAGGAAAAGTAGTCAATATCAAAAAAGGCCAGTTCCTGAGCCCCGAAGCGATGGTTTTCGCCCGGCAAAAGGTAGTGGACTCGGGAAATAATCAGGTAATGCTGACCGAAAGAGGCACCATGATGGGATATCAGGATCTGGTGGTGGATTACCGGGGTATTCCGGCGATGCAGCGTTTCGGTGCAAAAGTGACTCTTGATTGTACACACTCCCTGCAGCAACCAAACCAAAGCAGTGGCGTGACGGGCGGTAAACCCGCTCTGATCGAAACGATTGCCAAAGCAGGGATTGCCGTAGGGGCAGACGGACTCTTTTTAGAAACACATCCCGATCCGGCTTCGGCTAAGTCCGATGGGGCAAATATGCTCCCACTGGAAGAAATGGAAACATTATTGTTGAAGTTAATGAAAGTAAGAGCAGCAATCAGATAATTATTTTTCAGATATAATGTGAAATTTTATTTGGTTTTTCCCCCTTAATTGTGTATATTTAGTCATATAAGAGAGGAAGTAAGCCAAAAAGAATACATTCACCCAAAATTAGGTCTTATGAAAAAGTTACAACTTACTCTAATCTGTTTTTTCTTAACCACCGTGTTGGTTATCGCTCAGACGAACGTAGAAAAAACACTCGTAAAGTCCTTTAATCTAAAAGGAAATACTCAAATAACCCTTAATTTAGAAGGAAATATCCAGGTAAAAGAACGTGCCGGAGAAATCATGCGTGTTCAGATGCTCATTGGCGTTGCCGGTTCAGAAGCCATGCTAAAATCGCTGATTACCGCAGGACGCTATAATTTGGTGCTGGATGAAACGGAAAACGGATTGAGTGTTTCTTCTCCGGGACTCGAACGGAAAATTACTGTTCGTGGCGAATCGCTGAAAGAAACCGTCTCTTACGTAATCTATGTTCCCGAAGATGTGACGGTCAGTTACGGCGGGGAAGCAGCCTCTGATTTGGCAAAACCGGGCGAAGCGGCGGCGTTTTAAGAAAAATTTAACGAGATACTGAAAAAGGGATACTACTTTTAGTGGTATCCCTTTTGATATTAATGGAGATTAACAATAACTTGCACTTTGTGACAGTTTAAACTTGTACGGTTTTTGTACTTATTGATTAACTACAAAAATAATCAGCGGCCGGAAGATTTGGAGGATTTGTAATGGTGAGGCAAATGGTTGAATATTGAAGTTGTTTAAAAACTCCCAAATTGCCTACGAGCTGATAAAATCCTCCAACTCGTCGCCTTTTTTCTCGTCAATAGCGCGGCTATTCACTCAAAAAAGAGGCTAGAGTTGAATAATTTTCTCTAGCTCTCGGCTGCTTTTGGAATTCTTAAACAACTTCATTATCTGATATTTAGAATGATATGAAATTTATAAAACTTTTTTTGATCTTATTAACCTGCACTTTTGGAACCAGTCTTTTTGGTCAACTGAAAGAAACGATTCATCAAACCTTTGAGATTGATGATGCAGCGTCCATCAATCTTGATCTGACGGGTGAGTTTGAAATCGTTAAATGGGCAGGAAATACCCTGATGTCTAAAACGTATATTGAACTGTCGGATGCCAAGCCAAGTATTCTGAATTACTATCTAAAGGAAGGTCGTTACGAATTGATTGGCAGTGCAGAGGGAGAGCGTTTTTCTCTGGTAGCAAAAGATAAAACCCGGAGGGCGATTCGATATAAAGAACTAACTTGCTACGAATACACAAAAGTAGTAATCTACGTTCCGGATGACTTTGTGGAAGCCAGCGCGACCTCGCTGGTTCGACAGACGGAAGACCAGGCGGATGCTTCCATTGATTAGTGCAAATAGCAACTAATCTGGCATAAATACGAAGAAGGGGCGAATTACATTCGCCCCTTCTTCGTATATTTGCAAAAAATTGCGGCATGATTAAGAAAGTGGAAATACCGTTACGACCCGAAGAGCTGGAAGACCAGAAACTTATTCGCAGCAAGGCTATAAAAAAAGCAGGCATCAAAGCTGATCGCGTCAAAGACCTCCGGATTATTCGTCGTTCCATTGATGCCCGTCAAAAACAAGTCTATTTCCGCTTGCAGATAGAATTATATCTCGATCAGCTACCCATTCCCGCCATTCCTTTATTATCCAAACTACAACCCGTTCACGACGCACCATCCGCAATTATCATCGGAGCGGGACCCGCCGGGTATTTTGCTGCTCTGGAAATGATTGAGCTGGGTTTGCGTCCCATTATTTTTGACCGGGGCAAAGATGTACGCGCTCGTCGCAGAGACCTCAAAGCCATTCAACAGTCGGGCATTGTCAATCCGCATTCCAATTATTGTTACGGAGAAGGAGGGGCCGGCACCTATTCCGATGGTAAACTGTATACCCGTTCCCATAAACGTGGCAATATTTTAAAAGCCCTGAAACTGTTGGTAGAACACGGTGCCACCGAAGACATTCTGGTCGATGCCCATCCTCATATTGGTTCTAATAAATTACCGAAAGTAGTAGGTAATATCCGGGATACCATTTTGAAATACGGAGGCAGTATTCACTTTGATTCCTTTGTGACCGATCTGATGATCGAAGACGGTGCCATCCGTGGAATTGTGGTAAACGGCGAAATACAGCACAAAGCGGCAGCGGTTATTCTCGCGACGGGACATTCGGCGCGGGATATCTATCACCTATTTCACCGCAAAGGTATTTTGATGGAATTAAAATCTTTTGCGCTGGGTGTACGGGTAGAACATCCGCAACCACTCATTGATAAAATCCAGTACAAAACCCCAAACCGGGCAGATACCTTACCTGCAGCCAGTTACCGGCTTGCCTGTCAGGTGGAAGGCCGGGGCGTTTTTTCCTTTTGTATGTGTCCGGGCGGGCTGGTGGTGCCGGCAGCTACGGCTCCGGGCGAACTGGTTGTCAACGGAATGTCCATGTCCCGTCGGGATTCTCCCTTTGCCAATTCCGGGACAGTCGTAGCCGTGGAGGAGGAGGACCTCGCACCTTTCGTGGAGGAACACGGCATTATGGCGGGACTGGCCTTCCAGCGGTCGGTCGAGCAAAAATTATTTGAATATGGAGATGGCAGTCAGCGGGCACCGGCCCAGCGGATGACGGATTTTGTAAATGGCAAAAAATCCACTACCTTACCTCCTACTTCCTATATTCCGGGATTGTATTCAGCTCCGTTGCACGAATTATTACCAAAAGGTATTTACCGGAGATTGAGAAAGGGGATGATTGAATTTGGTAAAAAAATGCCTGGTTACCTCATCGCCGATGCCAATGTAATAGGAACGGAAAGCCGTACGAGTTCTCCGGTGAGAATACCACGGAATAAAATAAGTTATTTACATCCCGAAGTTAATGGACTTTTTCCCTGCGGAGAAGGAGCAGGCTACGCGGGTGGAATTATTTCAGCGGCGATGGACGGACAGAACGTAGCAAGGGCGGTGAGCCGATTTTTAAACGACGAACAAACAGTTAATGAAAGATAGTATTGATTTGATTGCCAGAGTTTTTCTGGCTTTTATCTTTTTCTTTGAAGCGTATGATTCCATCCGGCATTTCAAAGCGACCAAGGAAGCTATGACCAGCTACGGAATAACCTGGAATCAGGATATATTACTTTCCTGTTGTCTTTTTTTACTGATTCTGGGAGGAATTTTAGTGTTGATTGGTTACCGGTCCAAGCTCGGTGCGATTATGCTGCTGATTTACTTTATTCCGGTAACCTTTATTTTACATTCCTGGTGGAATGATCCCGGAGACATCAAGCGGATACAATCTATTCTTTTTATGAAAAATCTGGCCATCATGGGCGGCCTGCTGATGGTGGTGGTCAATGGCAGTGGAAAATATAGTGTGAAACGATTGTTTGCGACGACGAAGGTGCCGTGAGTTTTTTGGGGGTAATTTATCTGCAAGCGAAAATTAAAATCAAAGCAATGAAAAGAAACGCTTTAGTCTTCTTGCTTTTAGTCATTTTACTTTGTTGTTCATGTAGTCAGGAGGAATTAATGAGTTTTTACTATCTATTAAATTAAGAAAAGCCAGCCGATAACAAGATTAGGCCTCCTTCGTTCTTCCGCTCCATATCACCGACCCGTTCAGGTTTCAGACAAATTCTTTTCTCTTTGAGGAGAGACATGGACACACCAAAATCAATATCCAATATTCAGCATTCGGTCTTCAATATTCCTTCCTCCTAATGATGCTTGTGAAGACTTTGTCCGCATTTGCGGCAGAATAACGCATCATCCAGGTGGCCTTCGGTGCTGCAATACTGACAACACTGGGAATTGAGGGGTACTTTGTTGGCTTCATCGCTTTGAGAAACCATTTCTGCGGAGACAATTCCGGTCGGAACTGCGATGACCGCATAACCCATAATCATGACGATGGCCGCTAAAAACTGGCCCAGTTCCGTCTGGGGTGCAATATCCCCG
>CAKZUV010000070.1 GCA_937921555.1 uncultured Saprospiraceae bacterium | reverse complement strand
AACCAATTTTGTTTTTCAGGATGCTTCGGGGCAGGAAGTAGACAAGTGGCAGCGTACCGAGGTGACCGATGCGACCAATCCAAAATACCAATACGAATTTCAATACAAAAAAGATTTTAAAGATAACAAAGAACACACGTTGCTCTTCAGTGCGCTGGGAAGTCTTTTCTCGAAAGACCAGTCTTCCGAATTTATGGACAGAACCATTCTGGGACGGAACCGGGATAATGACCAACTCACCCGGACTAATTTCAAGGATCAGAAAACGACTTTTAAACTGGATTATAACAAACCTTTTGAAAGAGGATTTACGCTGGAAACCGGATTACAGTACGTTCTGAACGAAGTGAGTAACGACTTTGAAGTCAGCAATCTGGAGGATGGAATCTGGATTAAAGATCTGGATTTTACCAATGTATTTGTGTACAATCAAAATGTGCTGGGTGTGTATGCCACGGGAGCTTATGAAGGCGATAAATGGGGCGTAAAAGTAGGATTGCGGGTTGAAAACACAGACCTGGATACGGAGCTGGAAACGACCAACGAGACCAACTCCCAAAACTTTAACAATCTGTTTCCAACGTTGCACACCTCTTATAAAGTGAATGAAAAAATCTCTTTGCAGGCCGGATATTCCCGTCGTATTTTCCGTCCCCGGTTATGGGATTTAAATCCATTTTTTAATATTCGAAATAATTTCAACATTCGTGCGGGGAATCCCGATTTGCAGCCGGAATTTACGGATTCTTACGAAATTACCAGTATCTATATTTTAGGAAAACTGACGGCTAACTTTGGAATTTACCACCGTTATACCACCGAAATTATCGAAAGAATTCCATCTATAAAAGACAACGTAACAACCACCAGACCGGAGAACGTTGGAACGAATAACACCACGGGTGTCGAGGTGAATTTTAAGTATGCGCTTAGTAAAAAACTGACTTTTAACGGTGATTTTAACTACAATTATTTCTCACGCAACGGGACTTTTGAAGATATAGACATTGACTTTGCCAATGATTTGTGGAGTGGAAAATTAACGGCTAAAGTGAAATTTCCCGCCGACCTGGATTTCGAAATTACCGGCCAATACCGTTCTTCCGAGCAAACGCTGCTGAGTGTCAGATCGGCCAATGTATTTGCGGATCTCGGATTACGAAAAAAATTCCTGAAAGGTAAAGGTGTATTGAGTATCAGTGTCCGTGACCTTTTTGCATCCCGCTTCCGCGAAACGATCACCGATCAGCCTGAGTTCTTTTTATACAATTACGGGATCCGTGGACGGTTTATTACGCTTGGTTTCAGTTATGGATTTGGAAAAGGAGAGGCGATGGAATTTTCGGGTAGAAGACGACGATAATTTTTTAGACTTTGGGAAAAAATTATAGCTTTGGAATGGCAAATAAATAAGTGCAGATTCTAGGCGAACTATTTTTGCATCAATCAAAGAGGCAAAATGGGAGTTATGCTGTGTATAATGACCATTTTGATGATGCAGAGTGATGCAAAAAGAGGAAGTATAGAATCGTATTTTATTTATTTAACATTCCTTCAACACATAAAGTAAAAAATGACCTCAAGAAAAACCGCTAATAATTTCAGAGTTATCCATCGTTATCTTGGTTTTTTCCTTGCCGGAATAATGGCGGTGTATGCGATCAGTGGTATGATTTTAATTTTCAGGAATACAGATTTTCTGAAAAATGAAACAAAAATAGAAAAGCAGATAGCTCCCAATTTGGCAAAACACGAGTTGGGACTGGCACTTAAAAAACGGAGATTACGGGTTGAAAAAGAAGAAGGGGATACCTATTTTTTTAAGGATGGAACTTACAACAAGACCACCGGTCTGGCCAAATATTCGGAGAAGGAACTGCCTTATTTACTCGATAAGATGACCCATTTGCACAAAGCAAATACCAACCATCCGCTGTTTTTTCTAAATATATTTTTCGGTGCTTCCCTGTTATTTTTTGTCATTTCAGCCTTCTGGATGTTTATGCCTGGTACGGATATTTTCAAAAAAGGAATATGATTTTCACTGGCCGGACTGGTACTGACCCTGATCTTGCTGTTCTTTGGGTAAATCGAAAAAATATGTTGGCTGAAAGCCGGGTTTATCACCGCCCGGCTTTCAGCTATTAGTATCGGACAAAATTTCTTTTATTGTAAAATGGTTACTTTACCATTGTCCATATCGTATAATGCTCCGACAATTTTAATCGATCCCTGATCTTCCATTTCTTTAAGAATCGGACTATCCTTTCTAATCTTTTCTATTGTATTTCGAACATTACTTTCACTAACCATGTGAACAAATTCCTGGTTTTTGGAAGTTCTTTCGCCTTCGTACTCCACCATATCCACCGCAGGTCTTATTTTGGTAAGCATGGGTGTAATATTCCCCAATTTTACGTCGTCCACCGCCGCCTTTACCGCACCACAATGTTCATGACCTAAAACAAGCACTAATTTTGAACCTGAGACTTTACAAGCAAATTCCATACTTCCTAAAATGTCCTCATTGACAAAATTTCCTGCAACTCTTGCCACAAATACATCTCCAATTCCTCTGTCAAAAACATCTTCAACCGGCACCCGACTATCCACGCATGACAAAACGATAGCTTTCGGGAATTGCGCTTTCACACTTTTTCTTACCTGCGCGGAATGGTTACGTGCCGTCAGGTCATTTCGCATAAAACGCTCATTTCCCTCTTTCAGGGACTGTATTACCATATCAGGAGTGAGCGCATCCTGTTGGGTTTTTGTCAGAACGTCTTCTACTAATCCTTTAAACTGTTCCTGATTCTGCTCGGGTTGTGTTTGTCCCGTTTGTTCTTGTTGCGGATTTTCATTTGTGCAAGCAGTAAAGCATAGAGCGGCGAAAACAATAATGCCTAAAATACATTTTTTCATGATGTGTAGTTTGGTTAATTGCACTAAAACTATGATCTTGTCATATAGTTCAGTTTTAGTAATTTTTTTTTGAAATAAAATCTAAGGAATGGCAAATAAATAAGTGCAGATTCTAGGCGAACTATTTTTGCCTCAATCAAAGAAGCAAAATGGGAGTTATGCTGTGTATAATGACCATTTTGTTGATGCAGAGTGATGCAAAAAGAGGAAGTATAGAATCGTACTTTATTTATTTAACATTTCTAATAAGTAAGCGTTTGTCTGAACTTCCATTAATGGGCTGCAATCTCTTTTCCCAAACACAAATACACATCAAGGGACGTGGAATTATATTGAATCCAAGCCCCTAAAACACGAATTTGACATCGTGTTGTTAATTACTTTATATCTATGCTTATCTAAGAACGTGTCTAAATTTATGAAATTGGGAAAAAATATAATTATTTTATGCTTGTGTATTTCCGTATTTTTTCAACTAAAAGCTAGTACCGTAGATAGTCTTTTACACCTCTTGAAAACTACACCGGACGATTCTGTCAAGGTAGTGACCATGATTGAGCTGTCCAGAGAGATGATGAATACGGATATAGACCGGATGTTTCAATACGGACAGGAGGCAAAGGAGCTGGCGGAAAAAATTAATTTTCCAAACGGGATTGTTAAGGGAATGAATTCGATGGGGATCAGTATGCAGATGCAGGGTAAAACAGATGCTTCTTTAGAAATTTTTAAAAAAGCCTCAAAAGTTGCCAAGGAATTTGGACTTTGGAAACTGCAAAGCACCATGATGAACAATATCGGGGTAAATTATTATTCCAGAGGCGATTATACCAGAGCGTATGTTTTTCATCAGGGAGCCTGTAAGGTAGCCAGAGAAAAAAAAGATACGCTCGGTATGGCGATTAACCTCTGTAGTATGGGAGAAGATCTGGCGGCTGATCAGCAGCATCTCCGGGCGATTGAGGTACTCAGAGAATCAAAAGAATTATCAGGGATCGTAAAACACGATTATCTGATCAATATGAATATTATTTTAATTACCAATAGCTATCTGGAATTAAAAAAATATGAGGAGGCAGAAGAATCTTTGGCGGAAGGATTGAACAGACTGGGAAAAGAGGGAGTGAAAAACGATCATTACATTCGCAGCTTATTCTATAATTTAAAAGCCCGGCTTTTACACTTAAAAGGTGAGAACGAGTCCGCCCTCATGATTGCTAAAAAAGCAGAAAAGATCGCCAGGAATAAGCGATTTCTGGACGTTTTAAGTAAAAACTTAACACTTTCTGCCAGCATTTATTCCGAAAAGGATAAACTTGACAAAGTGATCCACGCTGCCAATGAGGCCCTCGGAATCTCAATTGCCAGCGGAGCACTCCACGATCAAAAGGAGAATTATCAGCTGCTGACAGATGCCTACGCGGCTATTCAGGATTATGAAAAGGCTTTTTTAGCAAAATCAGCATATCAAAACATCACGGACAGCTTAACCAGACTCACCCTGGAACGAAATATCCGCGATCTCGATTATCAGCATCAGCTCTCCCGCAAGGACGCCGAAAACCAGCTGCTGAAAGCAGAACAGGCGCAGAGTCGGTCTCTCCTGCGTCAGCGTACGTACGGTGGGATTGCATTCCTTTCCTTGTTCGGTTTAATGACCTTAATTGCCATTACACTTTATCGGGGGAAGCGGAGAAGAGAGAAAAATAATCGGATGCTGGAAGAACGGGTCAAACTGAGAACGACAGAACTGGAAGAAGTAAATCAACGACTCAAAACGAGTAACGAGGAACTTGAAAGATTTGCTTATATCACTTCGCACGACTTGAAGGAACCGTTACGAAACATCAATGGATTTGTAAAATTATTGCAACGGGAAAGAAATAAGTCTCAAAAATCCAAGACGGAAGACGAATATTTCACCTTTATCCTGCGGGGTGTTTATCAGATGCAGCAATTAATCAGTGACGTGCTTTCGTTTTCTAAAATTTCTTCCCAGAAGATAGAAATCTCTCCCGTTTCGATAGCAGAACTCGTGGAAGAGACCAGAATTGGATTGTCCACGCTTATACAGGAAAGAAAGGCAGAAATAACTATCGGCGAAATTCCACTTATATGTACTAATAAAGTACAGCTAAGTATCTTACTTAAAAACTTAATCGAAAATGGATTGAAATATAATGAGCAATCGAATCCAGCGGTTGCTGTCAACTATCAACTGGTTGACAACGCTCATCACCTCTTTGTTTCAGATAATGGAATCGGCATCGAAGCACGCTATCACGATCAGGTTTTTGGGATGTTCAAGCGATTGCATAATCGGGAAGCATATCAGGGCTCCGGCTTGGGGCTTGCTATATGCAAAAAAATAATTGACCGGCTCGGCGGAGATATTTTATTAGAAAGTGAGGTTGGGAAAGGAAGTCGGTTTACGATTGTTTTGCCGGTAATTGCCATTAAAGATCGCCAGCCAGCCGAAATGGAAAATTCGGAATTACAGCCTCTTTAGAATATCTGACAGCCAGAATTGGTACACATTTTGAACATTGATAATCAGTGGATTGAATGATTCGTGCAGAGCAACCGTAACTCGCAAGGTTGATTGCTGGTAATTTAAAATACTTTAAGGATAGAAAGATTTTTTTAATTGTAACCAAAGAGAAAACCTTGCGTAACACATATATTATTATTCTTAATATAAGATATACTCACTTTTGGGTGAGTGTTTGTTCATAGTTTTTGTTTTTTGTTTTGTCTCCCGGTATTTGCCGGGAGAATTTTTTTTCTTTTCTTTTTTTTCTTTTCCTATTACTATTTCCAAAAAAAAATAATCCATCCGCAGGTAGCGAATGGATTATAAACAGCTTCTTCTATTAAATATACTGCTCTTGCAGTTTAGAAACGGATTGTTATTCGTTTCTTAAAATAGTGTTTGTTTAACAGTGTTTGTTTTTTGTTTTGTCTCCCGGCTTGTTACCGGGAGCTTTTTTTTACAAAACAAACAAGTATCTAGACAACTTCTACTAAAAACAGACTGCTTCCCTGCTTTTTTCTTCCTGAAGGTTTGCTGCACTGATAATGGTATGATCCGGGATGACCGCATTCCGGTGAACAATAACAATTCCATTACTGATCGTGTACTGATCGTACCGTCCGTCGGGCATTGCTTCTGATCCGATTATTTTTACGTGCTGACCAATTCGGGCATTTTTATCAATAATAGCATTTTCAATTTGAGTATACGAACCGATACCAACTGCGGGCAGATCCGGTGTGCTATTTTCATCCCAAAAGTCATTTCCCAAAATTACGGTCCGGCGAATCACCGATTCCGATCCGATCCGGGCAAGGTTGCCAATCACGCAAGTATTTAATGCTTTTGCTTCAATTTTTCCACCTTCGCCGAATAATACATCCTGCATCTGCGAAGCTCGTATCTGACTTGGCGGATGCATCGTAGGGAAGGTGTAGATTTTTTTGTTTAAACCGAATTTATAATCACATCTTCCGGTCGCCAGCGCCAAATTGGTATCAAAATAAGAACGAATGGTACCGATGTCTTCCCAGTATTTATCGAATAAAAAAGACTGTACCCGGTAATTGTTTTCGATGGCGTGCGGAATAATTTCTTTACCAAAATCCAACGCATCCGGTAAGTAGTCAAACAATCGATGAACTGTATCCTTTCGGAAAAAATAGATACCCATGGAGGCCAGATAATTTTTGCCTTTTAAAGTCTGTGGCATATCCAGATCTGATTTCCAGGATGCTACTACTTCTGCTTTTGGTTTTTCAACAAAAGACAGAATGCGTTGATTACGGTTGGTTTTCATGATGCCAAACCGGGTTGCTTCTGCGGCCGTCACCGGCTTGGTCGCGATGGTGATTTCCGCATTTTTACGGATATGCTCATCCAGCATTTTCTGCAAATCCATTTCGTAGAGCTGATCTCCTGAAAGGACCAGCAAGTGGTCATAATCCATTTGATCAATATAGCTCAAAGATTGTCGCACCGCATCCGCAGTACCTCGGTACCAGTTCATATCGTCGAGTCGTTGCTCGGCCGCCAGAATTTCTACAGAACGATTACTGAAAGCATCAAAATTATAAGTATTTTTCAGGTGCTGATTAAGAGACGCTGCGTTGTATTGGGTTAAGACAAAAATTTGATTGAAATTCGAGTGCAGACAATTTGCAATGGGAATATCAATTAACTTGTACTTACCACCGATAGGGACAGCGGGTTTTGATCGATGTTGAGTGAGTGGATAAAGTCTACTTCCAACACCACCTCCAAGAATGAGGCAGATAGTTTTATTGGACATAATTGTGGTTTAATCCTAAATCATTTTAAACATTATTCTTAAAATAATTTAAGCCTGTTAGCGTAAAAAATACATTAAGTATTCTAATATATTGTAAAATAAAATACGGTGAAAAATGAGAAAAGATACAAGTGGTAACCGCCTGATTCAAAATTTGCGGGAAGACTACCGGGCGAGTACACTGGAGATACAGGATACCAAAAGTGATCCGGTGGAGCAATTTAAAGTATGGTTCGACGAAGCACTGCGGGCGGAAGTTCCGGAACCCAACGCCATGACACTCGCCACGGCTACTCTGGATGGAATTCCGTCTGCCCGGATTGTATTATTAAAAAAATACGATACCGATGGATTTGTTTTCTATACCAATTACGGAAGCCGGAAAGGACAGGAACTGCTGCTAAACCCCCGGGCTGCGCTGGTCTTCTGCTGGCTGGATTTGCAACGTCAGATCAGGATCGAAGGCCACGTAGAAATGCTGTCAAAAGAAGCATCACAGACTTACTTTCAGAGTCGTCCCAAGTCAAGTCAGATCGGTGCGTGGGTCAGTCACCAAAGTCAGCTGACCAAAAGCGATCGTTCGGAACTCGAAGCGAGAGAACTGGCATTGAAGGAACGGTTTAAAGGTGTAGATCAGCTTCCATTACCGGATAACTGGGGGGGCTTTCGCGTTATCCCGGATAATTATGAGTTTTGGCAGGGGCGGACGAGCCGGTTGCACGATCGAATTTTTTACGAAAAAGAAGGCGAGACGTGGGGGAGAGTTAGGTTGGAGCCTTGATGTGTTGAGTTGCTGCGCCGTTGAGTTGCTGCGCTTGTTGAATCACTTCGTTTGTTGAACCTGCCATCCTGCGTCGGCAGGCAGGTCGCTTCGCGGTTTAGGTGTTGAGTCTTTTTTATTTTTTCCTGAAAATCTTCTCTGGAATTTTACCTTTTTTCGAATAGTAAGCACTTGTATTGAGTACACTGTGTATTGAGCTTGCTTACCAAAAAAAGCGCCCGTTCGTTGTGAACAGGCGCTTTATAAAAAGGTCACTTGGGGTTAGCTTTATACTTTATTGAGAATTATACTACTGGACATTTACTGGTTATTCGCATTCGCCTCACTACTTTCTACCTCGACGGTTTCCGCTTCGTGTTCGTTGAGCAGATGCGGAGCAGATTTTCCGTTGACCGTTGGCGTTTGCTTACCGAGATATTGTGGTAAATCCATTCCTGCCATGTTGAACAAATCGCTCAAAGGAGGTATCGACTTATACAGTCCCGAGACAAATTTGGAAGTAGAATTTCCTTCTCCTTCGTTGTTGTTGCCGCCATCCCAGACCGTCACTTTGTCGATCTTGATATTCTTAATCGCTTCTACCTGTGTCTCCACTAGCGTTTCGAGTTTATCCGCGATCAGCATCAGAATTGCATCTCTGCTGTTTCCACCCGAAGCTTTTACGAGCTGATCAAAACCCTGTGCCTGCTTGCTCATCACTTCGTACAAACCTTTCGCTTCGGCTTGCTTTTGTAACAAGATGGCATCCGCTTCCCCTTTTGCGAGCAGTCTGATACGCTCAGCTTCCGCGCCCGCTTCGATTTCTACTTTACGTCTTGCAATTTCTGCGTTTACGATTTCGTCGGCCTCGCGGGTCGCGAGTTCTCTCGCAGCACGCGCCATTTCCGCTTCTTTTTCCGCCAGGTAAGCATCCTCCAAAGATTTTGCTTTCTGAATTTTTTCGGCCGCGGTTGCTTTCCGCAATGCCTCTGCTTCCGCCACCTGACGTTCTGCGTTCGACTGTGCGATGAGGATCAACGATTCGTTTTCCCCGTTAATGGCTTTGGCGTTGGATTCGGCTTCCCCGATTTTCGCACCCGCTTCGGCGTCCGAAACTTTGATTCGCTGATCTCTCTGTGCGTTGGCTTGTCCGATGCTACCATCTCTGGTTTTTTCGGCAACGCTCATTTTTGCGTCGTTGACTGCTTTGGCGGCGGCTTCTTTACCGAGTGCTTCGATGTAGCCGGATTCGTCCTGGATGTCGGTCACGTTTACGTTGATGAGCGATAAGCCAATTTTACGTAATTCAGAATCTACGTTGGTTGCTACGTTGCTCAGGAATTTATCCCGGTCAGAGTTGATTTCTTCAATATCCATCGTAGCGACGACGAGTCGCAGCTGTCCGAACAAAATATCTTTAGCGATCTCTCTGATCTGTTCGGTGGTTTTTCCCAGCAAACGTTCGGCGGCGTTGAGCATCGTATCCTGTTTGGTGGAAATACCAACCGTAAAACGGGACGGTACATTTACCCGGATATTTTGCTTACTCAAGGCATTGACCAGATTTACGTCGATAGAGATGGGCGTTAAGTCCAGATATTCGTAATCCTGAATTACGGGCCAGACAAAAGCCGCGCCCCCGGCCAGGGTTTTTGCGGAAGTTCCTCCTCCAGTTTTTCCGTAAATAACCAGTATTTTATCGGAAGGACACCGCTTGTAGCGGGAAACAAAAACCAAAAAGGTCAGCACAATCAGGCCGATAAATGCGACCAGTCCAAATACAATTAAATTTTCCATAATATAGGTTTTGAAGTTTTGTTAATTTAGTAATCGTCGAATAATAAGGTCCAGCCGTAAAACGGGAAATTATCGTTCTGCCGTTACTTGTGTTTATAAATGGGGTTTATTTTTTATCTATTTTTTCGACCAGTAACAGATTGTCATCAAGTACATCGAGGACCTTTATTTTAGATCCTGTGGGTATCTCTGATTTTTCGTCCGTTACGGCGTCCATTTCTTTTAAAGCACCTTTTAGTTTCAAATGAATTTTACCATATCCTGATTTTGCGGCGGGAATAAAAAGGTAAACTTCTCCGACGTGATTGATGGCCGAATCGGGGTTGAAAGTACCCGACTCGTCGAATTTGGTAAATTTATACATCATATATCCTACGATGACCATCGCTAAAAATCCTGTGATGAGCGACGTTATTATTGCAGCCCAAAGGCCAAAACCAGCATCCAGCATCAGGACACCTGTCCAGCCAAAAAAGGTGAAAAAAGCGATAATCGAACGAATCGAAAACAGACTGAAATCCGCGTCCATCCCAAAGTCCGTATCTACATCTCCATCCATATCCATATCGAAATCTACTCCGATCAGGCTGAGCACAAACTGAATGACGAACAAAACACTGAAGACGATGGAAATGCCCCAGAAAGCCTGTCCGGCCCCGGTTAATCCTTCCCACCATCCATTTGAAATACTTAATAACATAACTGCTTTGTTTTTTTCTAAAAATATAAATAAATATTAGTTTTCTACCATTCTAATCGACTAATCGACTCTTTTAATCGGCTAATGAGCGAATCTCTGAATTTTTGCTCCATAAAAATCATTTAATACAGATTCAAATGATTAAATCTACCTTCTGAATAACGATTATTTGGGGTAGATTCTCTGGCAACCAATAAATTCTTGTAACTTTGGGGCAAGAGAAAAAATTACTATAAAAACTGTTCATTCTTCAGAAAGTTTTTGTAAAAAAAACAAACATTTACTGTTACGATCATTCTGCTACAAAAGAATAATTTTGACAGTCTAACGTCTTAGTACACTGTGTACTAAGTAACAGCTAAACTTATGGGTACGGTAAAACTGTTTTCAGGAGTCAATTCAAAATATCTGGCCGAAAAAATCGCCGATTATTACGGATACTCACTAGGTAATAAAACGCTTCTGAAGTTTTCGGACGGAGAGATGCAGCCAGTTATCAACGAATCAGTTCGTGGATGTTATACTTTTTTTATTCAATCTACTTTTGCTCCTACGGACAACCTGATGGAGTTATTGCTGATGATTGATACTGCCAAGCGGGCTTCCGCCGAATATATCATTGCGGTGATTCCCTATTTTGGTTATGCCCGGCAAGACCGGAAGGACAAGCCCCGGGTGCCTATTTCTGCCAAGTTGATTGCCAACTTGTTGCAGGCAGCGGGTGCCAACCGGATTATGACGATTGATTTTCATTCCGATCAGCTGCAGGGCTTTTTTGACATCCCGGTAGATCACCTTAAAAGTGAAGCGATTTTTATTCCTTATCTGAAAAAAACAGATTTGTCCAATGTCACTTTCGCTTCTCCGGACGTGGGAGGCGTTAAGCGTGCACGTACCTACGCACAGTATTTTCAGCGTGACCTGGTGATTTGTGATAAATACCGTAAAAAAGCAAACGTAGTCGCCGGGATGACCGTCATCGGTGATGTAAAAGACGCAGATATTATTCTGGTAGATGATCTGGTTGATACCGCCGGAACGCTTTGCCGGGCTGCCGATATCATCATGGACAAAGGCGCTAAAAGCGTAAAAGCACTTTGTACCCACCCGGTTTTGTCAGGCGATGCCTACAAAAATATCGAGGCGTCCAGTATTCAGGAAGTGATTGTCTGTGATACGATTCCGCTGGCCCAATCCTCTCCCAAAATAAAGGTGCTTTCTACTGCTAAACTCTTTGCACGGGCTATTCGGAATACCCACGAACACCGTTCTATTTCCGCCTTATTTGTGGAAGGCTAGTAACAAACTTTTCAGTCAACATCATCGCAGATGCTGACAAAGGGTTTAAATTTACACTTTTGCCTAAAAATACTAGGCAATTTCCCTCAAAACTGTTATCTTTGCAATCATTTTGGGGAAAACCCTCAGATTTGATCTAAAATTTCAAATAGATATATAATGGAATCAGTAGTAATCAGTGCTAATGCCCGTCCGGGAACTGGAAAGAAAGCCACGAAAGCGACTCGTAACGAAGGATTAGTACCCTGTGTTATTTATGGTGGTGAACAAGTAATTCATTGCAGCGGAAACCCTTTGGCTTTCCGTGATCTAATTTATACTCCTGCTTTTAAGCTTGCTGAAATAACGGTAGATGGCAAAGTGTACAAGTGTGTCTTACAGGACATTACTTTTCACCCGGTAACGGGCGATATCGTACACATTGACTTTTTGGAATTAGTAGAAGGTCAGTCTTTAAAAGTAATGATTCCCATTCGTTTTAAAGGAATTGCTCCCGGTGTAAAAACGGGTGGTCGTCTCAATCAAAAAGTACGTAGAGTAAAAATCAAAAC
Source organism: uncultured Saprospiraceae bacterium (assembly GCA_937921555.1). Classification (GTDB taxonomy): domain Bacteria; phylum Bacteroidota; class Bacteroidia; order Chitinophagales; family Saprospiraceae; genus JALZUU01. Next base: position 11,614 of record CAKZUV010000070.1, on the reverse strand, counting down.
AACTCCGGACAGTCTGGTACCAGAATTGTTCGTAGATATTTCAAACTTAAAACTGAACGAATCAGTTCGGGTGCGTGACATCGAAGTGACGGATAAGATGGAAGTGATGACTTCTATGAGTATTCCCGTAGCAACGGTCGAAACACCACGGGCATTACGTAGTGCCGCTGCCGGTGAAGAAGAAGAGGAAGATGGAGCAGAAGGCGAAGCAGCAGCGGAAGGTGCAGAGGCAGCCGCAGCGGAGTAAGCCAAACAAAAATTTTAAAAATAAAGAAGAGAGATATTGGTCATTCCAGTATCTCTTTTTTTTGGTTACATTTCACACCACTGGACATTTGCGGGTTTGGAGCTGGGGGCCAGAGAATGGAAGAAATGTTCAGTAATATAGTTGAACTATAAAAATAAAAACATGCGAGTCACGCTGCTGCAAAGTAATCTTCACTGGGAAAATCCCGCCGCCAACCGTGAGATGTTTGGTGGAAAATTCACAGAGCTTATTGGTAAAACAGATCTCGTAGTGATTCCGGAAATGTTTACGACTGGTTTCAGTATGCGATCCAGAGAACTTGCTGAAACGATGGACGGACCCACCATCCTGTGGCTGCGGGAAGAGGCTGCAAAAATCGGCGCGGTCATTATGGGTAGCATGATTATTAAATCAGCAAATGAAATTTTCAATCGGTTGCTTTGGGTAACGCCAACGGGAGAAGTTATTCATTATGATAAAAAACATCTCTTTACCCTGGCCGGAGAACACAAAAATTTTACGCCGGGCAGTAATAAAGTTATTATTGAATATATGGGTTGGAAAATTTGTCCATTAATTTGCTACGATCTTCGTTTTCCGGAATGGGCCAGAAATAAAGAAAATTACGATTTGCTGATTTACGTGGCCAGCTGGCCCGACCGACGACGGGAAGCGTGGCGAACTTTGCTAAAAGCTCGTGCCATCGAAAATCAGTGTTATACCATCGGGGTTAATCGGGTAGGAGAGGATGGTTCTGATCTGACGTACGCAGGAGATTCTACGGTGATTGATTTTGCGGGAAAGTCAATGGTCGATGCGAAAGATATGGAAGGATCATTTATTACTGAAATATCATTGTCCGAGCGCAGTGCATTTTTTAGTAAGCTGCCTTTCCTGGCAGATCAGGAGGGTTTTATGGAGTAGACAATTTTGTGTTTATTAAATATGTTTCCAATCAGGAATTTTGCCAATATTTTCAATTAATAGAGCGTTTGGTTGTTGTCTGTAAAAACTGAAATTTCATGTTAACGAAAATATTGGGTAACCCCTGGCTGATATTTGGTACTTTGCTGCTGTTTTTTTTAAGTGCTTGTACCGCGCTGCGCCCTGCCGACACCAGTACGCCCCAACCCCGGAAACCACGTAGTGCTACCTCGTCCAAAAATATCTCTTCGCTGCGCACCAATATTATCCGCACCGCCCGAAGATACAAAGGCAGTAAATACAAATACGGAGGAACCACGCCCAAGGGATTTGATTGTTCTGGTTTTACTTCTTACGTCCTGATAAAAAATAAAGTAGATCTGCACCGTACCTCGGGCGCGCAGGCCAAACAGGGAAAAAAGATCAGAACGGTAGCTGCCCAGCCCGGTGATCTGCTTTTTTTTGGATCGAGCGGTAAAGTTTCCCACGTAGCAATTGTTACCCAAAATAATTCAGACGGTCTGAAGGTGATTCACAGCACCTCTTCCAAAGGAGTCATCGAACAAAATATTACCCATTCTGATTACTGGCAATCTCGCCTCTTATTCGCCCGTAGAATACTGGAATAAAGAATAAAAAAATGAGTATCTTCGCGATTGCTTTTTTCCAAACTAGACCACTATCATAACTGTGTCGAGATTACCTGGTAATATTGATAAGGGTATAACGTTTACGTGATCCTTTCCTTTTTTCTTAAAACCTGCCTCGTCACCGAAAATAGTCAACAAGATGATAAACTTAATTTTATTCGGCCCTCCGGGCTCGGGCAAAGGAACCCAGGCGTTGAAACTCGTCAAAAAATTCAAACTTGTTCATATCTCAACGGGGGATTTATTCAGGTTCAACCTGAAAAATAATACCCCACTCGGTTTGGAAGCAAAAAAATATATTGATAAAGGAGCATTGGTTCCCGACAAGGTGACCATCAACATGCTGAAGGCCAAAGTATTGGAAAATCCAAAAGTAAAAGGTTTTATTTTTGACGGGTTTCCCCGTACTAAAAAACAGGCATCGGCTTTGGATCGTTTTCTTAAAGGTATGGACTCCGAAGTAACCAAATTAATTATGCTCGATGTACCGGACGATGAACTGGTACGCCGACTCAAAGAACGGGGAAAAACCTCCGGCCGGGCTGATGATAAAAGTAAAAAAATCATTCTCAACCGACTGGCTACTTACAAGGAAGAAACAATTCCTGTTTTTGACCATTATATTAAAAAAGGAAAATCCATCAAGGTCTGGGGTGTGGGTGACCTGGAAATGATTTATAAAAGATTGTGCCTGGAAATTAAAGAGGCAAAGTAAGGACCTGGAAGCGATTGCAAGTTTCAAAAATCAAGGCACAAAGAAAAGCGAAGAAGCACTTCGTGTTCTTTGTGCCTTTTTAGCATTACTAAAATAAACATACTTATGTCTGATCGGAATTTTGTTGACTACGTAAAAATCTGTTGCCGTTCCGGTGCGGGTGGTGCCGGATCTATGCACTTTCGCCGGGACCGGCTGACCGCAAAGGGAGGACCAGACGGAGGAGATGGTGGTCGTGGTGGTCACATTATTTTGCGGGGTAACAAGCAGTTGTGGACGTTGTTAAGTTTAAAATACCAAAAACACGTCATTGCCAAACCGGGCGAAAACGGCGGAGAAAGTAATAGTACCGGAGCCGAAGGGGATGATGTAATTCTGGATGTTCCACTCGGAACCGTAGCCAAAGACGTAGAAACGGGCGAGACCCTTTTTGAAATTACCGAGGACGGAGAAACGCGGATCATCGTCGCGGGCGGACGGGGTGGAAAAGGAAATTCGCACTTTAAATCCTCCACCATGCAATCTCCCCATTTTGCCCAACCGGGCGAAGAGGGTAAAAAAGAATGGAAAATACTGGAGCTGAAAGTACTGGCTGACGTCGGACTGGTTGGATTTCCCAACGCTGGAAAATCGACGCTGCTTTCTGTCATTACCGCAGCCAAACCCAAAATAGGTGCCTACGCATTTACGACGCTTACGCCCAATCTGGGAATTGTAAAATACCGGGACAATCGCTCTTTTATCATGGCAGATATTCCGGGGATTATTGAAAATGCCCACGAAGGAAAAGGACTGGGACACCGGTTTCTACGACACATCGAGCGGAATGCGTTGTTACTTTTTATGATTCCGGCAGATACTGACAATATTCAGAAAGAATACGAAATTTTACTGAACGAACTTAAACAATACAACGAAGAGATGCTCGACAAGCCCCGTTTGCTGGCGATTACCAAAGCAGATCTGGTGGACGAAGAATTGAAAGAATTATTATTACCTACCATTCCCAAAGACATCGACCACCTGTTTATTTCTTCGGTGGCGCAAACTGGTCTGACAGAGTTGAAGGATGAAATCTGGCAACGATTGACGGAGAAGGAGAACTAAGCGCATGTTTAAATTTCTATTCTCAGAACCACCTATCATTGATTTTTATGCTAAAATAAATTTTAAACAAGCTCTAATAAACGAAGCCCGGCGGTTAGCCAGGCTTCGATAAATGGGGATCAATTGGTTTACTAGGCGTTATACCTTTTTAGCTCACACGTTTTTTTTGACAAATACTTCACCGGATTTTTACAGTGATAACAGGTCACAATCTCTGCGGAAACAGGATTGATGACCAGAATTATATTGGTCAGTTTCTTACGTAATTGCGGATCGACACTCCGGGGAATTTCTTTTTGTAAACAAGTACAAAATTCCAGCCCCTGTTTCTGAAAAGTAATCCCATAATCTAAAATAGCAGACATGGTCTCCAGGTCGATGGCACGCTGATCACTCCGGGTGACCGCGTGATTTGAAAATTTGAGGGAGTAGGAATATTCTTTTTCATTCTTATCTGTTACGAAGGATCGGTTCATAAACTGTATCAGTGAATGATCTTCCCGCTCGTAACTGCAGATAGAATTATTGGTCCGAATCTTCCGGCCTCTGTTAGTTGACTGTGTCATAAGCTTCCATTTATTTAAAAATTAAAAAAAGGAAGTGAATGAGGTGCAAAAACCACTTTTACTATAAGTGCGCTTTATAGCATCTCTCTAATCCACTTTTGGATTATCAGTTAAAATACAATTTAAAGTTCAAATAAGTTCCGGATTTAATATGTTTTATGAAAAAATATATGATTATTTTATATTTTTTATTCGATTCGGCTGATTTATACTTTTTTGAAATAGTAGGAACCAGTCTTTTGTTTCCACCAGAAATACCCGTTATCTTGTGAGCCAAATTATTCATACAACCTATTATGGAAAAAAACAATATTCAGCAAAAAATTAAAAGCCTCTACGAATCCTGGGCCGGAGAATCCGTTACCAGTATTTTGCCGTTGACCCGTACGGCCTCCAGCCGGAGTTATTTTCGAATTACCAGTGCTACCAAAAAAGCCATCGGTACGTATGGTCCGGACCCGAAAGAGAATAAAGCTTTTGTTGCTTTTACTAAAAGTTTTTATCAGAAAGGATTACCTGTTCCGGAATTATATGCCGAGGATTTGTCAGCGCAAATCTATTTGCAGGAAGATCTGGGCGGGACGACCTTATATCGTTTTTTATCAGAAAATCAGGGAGCATTTTCGGAAAAATCACTGGAGATGTACCAGCGAGTCCTGATGGGACTCGCCCGTATTCAGATAGAAGGAGGCAAAAATTTAGATTACTCGCTGGCGTATCCCCGGCCTGATTTTGACCGGCAATCAATGCAGTGGGATTTGAATGGGTTTAAATATTTCTTTTTGAAATTAGCCGGGATTACTTTTGACGAGCAGGCTCTGGAGCGTGATTTTAATACGCTGATTGAGTTTTTGCTCTCAGCAGACCAGCAGTATTTTATGTACCGGGATTTTCAGGCTAGAAATATTATGCTGAAAAACGGAGTACCTTATTTTATTGATTATCAGGGAGGACGTCGCGGAGCTTTGCAATACGATCTGGCGTCTCTGCTATTTCAACCAAAAGCGGGTATCCCTTTTGCGATTCGGGAAAAACTGGTCGCTTATTATCTGGAGGCGATTGCGGAAATGATTCCGGTAGACCGGGAAAAATTTATGGATCAGTTTTACGGCTACGTGCTGATTCGAAGAATTCAGGCTTTTGGCACTTATGGTCAACGGGGACTGCATGAGCGCATGGCTTATTTTATGAATGGGCTGCCAGTGGCATTGCAGGATATCAAATGGGTATTGGATCATAAAGTGCTTTCTGTTCAAATCCCCGAACTGTTGCGGGTATTGCGTGCTGCGATTGCTGATCCCCGATTTCAACCCGATGGTGCACGACCCGACAATAAATTTTTAACGGTTCGAGTTAGTAGCTTTTCTTATAAATTTGAGCACCCCGTAGATCCTTCGGGCAACGGTGGTGGCTTTGTTTTCGACTGCCGGTTTGTCCACAATCCCGGACGCTACGAACCTTACAAAAAACTAACGGGACGCGACCAGCCCGTCATTGATTTTCTAAATAAAAACAGCAATATGGCGGATTATCTCAATAATATTTATCAGATCGTTGACGAAGCCGTTGAAAATTATATTGAACGAAAATTTACCAATCTGATGGTCAGCTTCGGCTGTACGGGAGGACAACACCGCTCTGTATATGCCGCCGATATGCTGGCCGCACATCTTGAGCAGAAATACGGGGTGAATGTCGAGCTAAGGCATATTCGGCAGGAAGAGAAAGGATGGGTGAACTGATGGTTTTGAGTTTTGAGTTTTTGAGTTTTTGAGTCCGCTTGCCGGCCGGCAGGTTGGGTTTCCGCGAAAGCAGTGTCATTATTCATTAACCTCCTATTATTAATTATTCATTACCAGATTATTCATTAAAAAACACGAAAGCAGGGCATTATTAATTATTCATTAAAAAATTACTAAGCCATCGGGTCCACCACTTTTTTTATCTTAATAATCACCGATTTATAAGCAGGAGTATAGCTACGATGCGCAAAACTGTTGATGGGAACCAGCACGTTGGCTTCCGGGAAATAGGTGGCAACAGTTTTAGCGGGGATGTCGTATTCGATGACTTGAAAATCTCTAGCTACTCTTTCTTTTTTTTCAAAATAGCTGAATAAGTCTACGTGATCTCCGGCTTTTAATCCTGCTGCCTTTATGTCTTTTTTATTCATGAAAATAACGCGGCGACCATTTTTTATACCACGGTAGCGATCATTGTTACCGTAGATGGTGGTATTAAACTGATCGTGACTGCGAATGGTCATCATGATAAATTCATCTTCTTTGGCGGTGATATTGACAACTGGATTAACGGAGAAAAGCGCTTTTCCGGTTTCTGTTTTGAAGTCACCTTCGCGGGCAGCGTTGGGCAGATAGAACCCTCCGCGATTGCGGACGCGCTCGTTGTAGTTGTCAAATCCGGGGATCGTAGCTTCGATAAGGTCGCGTACTACATCGTAATCTTCGGCGAGCGTTTCCCAGTTTGGTTTTGCATATTTAGTACCCAATACTGTTTTTGCTAATTCTGCAATAATGGTAGGCTCTGCTTTCAGGTGTTCAGAAATAGGGTCGACTTTCCCACGAGAAGCCTGAACGACGCCCGTTGAATTTTCACAACTGATAATCTGATCTCCGGCGGTGGTGGGAATAATTTCCGTACGTCCGATGCAGGGGAGAATGATGGAAGTGTCTCCGGCAATCAGATGATTACGATTTAGTTTGGTAGAAATTTGCACGGTCAGTTCACACTTTTTGAAAGCAGCCGCGGTAAATTCGGTATCCGGTCCGGCAGAAAGTAAATTGCCGCCAAGGCCCATATAAAATTTTACTTTTCCTTCGGCCATTGCGCGGATAGAATCCACGACGTGAAATCCATTATCCGTTGGAGGCTTAAAACCAAAGTTTTTTTCCAGTGCCTCCCGGAGTTCCGGTTTAAGCTTTTCCCAGACGCCGACGGTACGATCACCTTGTACGTTACTGTGTCCACGCACGGGACACGCACCCGCGCCGGGTTTGCCGATGCTGCCTTTCACTAACAATAAATTTACGATTTCCCGAATGGTGTTGACGCTGTTTTCGTGTTGCGTAATTCCCATGGCCCAGCAGATAATAATATTTTTATTATCTCTGACCATTTGTGTCGCCTCTCTGATTTTTTCTTCGCTTACACCGGAAGACAAGACGAGTTCGTTAAAATCTTTCAGCCTCAAATCCGTAATAAATTCCTGGTAGTAATCGGTATTATGTTCAATAAAATCCTGATTGAAAACAGTGCCGGGTGCCTGATCTTCTTCTTTCAGGAGCAAGTACATAATCGCTTTTAGAAAAGCCAGGTCGCCGTTGATGGCCACGGGAATATACAGATCCATCAGACTCGTTCCCCGGAGATAGCCTTTTACTTTCTGAGGGTTTTTAAAACGCTGCAAACCAGCTTCTTTCAACGGATTGACGCCCATAATCTTTCCACCTCTTTGTTTGGTGATCTCCAGCGCGGACAACATTCGGGGGTGGTTGGTACCGGGATTTTGCCCCATTACGATCACCAGGTCTGCGATGTAGAAATCTTCTAACTTAACGGTTCCTTTACCGATACCGATGGTCTCCGATAAGGCAACCCCGGTAGATTCGTGGCACATATTGGAACAGTCGGGAAGGTTATTAGTACCGTACTGTCTGACAAACAACTGGTATAAAAAAGCTGCTTCATTGCTTGCTTTTCCGGAGGTGTAAAATACGGCCTGATCGGGATTCTCCAGGTCATTGAGATGGGTCGCAATATGCTGATAGGCGTCGTCCCAGGTAATCGGCTCGTAATGATTGCTGCCTGCTCTGCGGATGACGGGTTCGGTAATTCGGCCACTTTTTCCAATTTTATAATCGGTCCAGGTGGACATTTCTTGAATAGAATGTTTTTTAAAAAAATCCGGTGTCACTCTTTTTTCGGTGGCTTCTTCTACGATGGCTTTGACGCCATTTTCGCAGTATTCTCCGACGGGAGAACGGTGGTCGTCCGGATCGGGCCACGCGCAACCGGGGCAGTCGTAGCCTTCCATCTGATTGACGGTGAAGAGGGTGATACCACATTTTTTGGCCGTCATTTCTGCGCCTACGTGACGGGCCACGGCGGTAAGGGCAGGAGGTCCGGCGGCGTAATCTTCGGGATTGGAAACTTTAATTTTTTCTTCGTGCGGCGGCGGAACGGCGTGTAATTTATCTTTAGGGTTGGACATTTTTTTTGCTTTTGGCCGTTTGCTTTTAGCTATTTGCTTCCCCTGATCGTGTTCGACCAAGAGAAGCAAATAGCTAGCTTCTGGCAATTTTAGAATAGAAGCTGGTTTGTTTTAATCAACTTCACATATAAGCAATACGTTTTTTAAGTAAGCTTGTTCAAGATATGAAAATTTGAAGATTTTTTTTATAATTGTGGTAATAAAATAATTTTTAAAAAGCAAATAAGATGACTGAGCCAGCCGAATACATGAAACCCGTTTTACACAGCATTGAAACAACCATAGTATCTCTATACGAGGAATTTCCCCGTATGGTTGATGCTGATGTGCTTTGGTGTTGTGAAAAACTACACGATTATTATAAAAAAACAGCCCAGGGAAAAGAGCTGGAAGATCCCGAATCTCCGATTCAGCGAAAACAGGATTTGATGGATGAATTGTTGAATACACTGGAGGAACGGGAAGCAGAAGGTATGGACAGCGAACTGATTAATAATCCGGATTGCAGACAGGGAGAAGCGATGTATAGTTCACACGCAATGTTGTACACCGCGGCGATCAAGAGAATCAGAGATTCTGTGCGTTTCTGGAAAAAAGAAAAAGGGAAAACGGTGTATTTGAATTTTATTAAGAATTATGTGTAGTTGCCAACATTCCTCAGTCGCTCCGCTCCGCAATAAACGTTGTACTGCTCATTTCTTAAAAATCCGATGAGGGTCATTCCGTGTTGCTCGGCTAATTGTACAGCCAGGCTCGACGGTGCGCCTACGGCGGCCAGCATCGGAATACCTGCGGTCAGAGATTTTTGAATGAGTTCAAAACTGGCGCGGCCACTGACCAGGATAAGTGATTCGGAGAGCGGTAGGTTATTCTTTAAAATCTGTTCGCCGATCAGTTTATCTACCGCGTTGTGCCGTCCGACATCTTCCCGCCAGCTCCGTAGTCTTCCGTTCCAGTCAAAAAGGGCCGCCGCGTGCAGGCCTCCCGTTTTATCAAACACCGCCTGGACTTTCCGTAAATTATCGGGAAGTTGATGTAGCAAGGCCGCTGGAATTTTGGGCGTTGCCGGCGCTAATTCAGGGATTGACTTTACCGTGATGGCCGCGATGGAAGCTTTGCCGCAGACGCCACAACTGGAGGAAGTGTAAAAATGACGTTCAAGCTGGTCGAGAGCTACGATAACGGAATTGTGCAGGACGACGACGACGGTATTGTCAAACTGCTCCGGATCGGGAGAATGCGCGTAGGCGATTTTCTGGATGTCTTTACCGGATTGTATAATGCCTTCGGTCAATAAAAAACCTGCCGCCAGATCGAAATCGTAACCGGGCGTCCGCATGGTTACCGAAATACTTTTACGTTCCCGCTGGCTGGCCGGACCGAACAGGAGCTGAATTTCCAGAGGTTCTTCGATGGCCAGTTGGTCGGTTAGAGAAGTAAATTTTCCACGCTTATTTTTTAGAATTTTGTGAGCGTAGGTGGTGGGATTTTTCATAAGAGCTTGTTTAAAATTTATTTTAGAATGATCATCAATGATATGTGGTTCTGAGGAACTAAAAAATAATGAGTTTAGCGAGCTAAATGAGTTCTTTTTTAGGAAGTCAGGTTCACAAAGCGTTGGTTATCAGGCAATAGAAATTTAAACATGCTCTAAAATAAACTTACGAAATACTATCCGGTTTTTTCAATGCCTCCGCCATGGCCCGGTCATTGCTCAATCGCGGCGGTTTATTTTGTCCGCCCAGTTTACCCCGGGTTTTCATCAAATTTCTGAAACTGTCTTTTGGTAATGAAGTGATCTTTAAATTTTGCAACACTTTACCGGCAATCAAATCCTGATAATAGATATTTTGCTGACACATAAAATGATCGACTCTTTGCGCAAAAGCGGTCAGGTCGGCGGGTGGTTTTTCGAATTCAATCAGCCACTCGTGGTAAGGCAGTCCACCTTCGGGAGGCGTGATTTGTGGTGCCACAGTAAATTCCGTAAAGCGAACATCTGTACTCGCCGTGGCTGCTAAAATAGCTGCTTCCACTTCTTTGCCGATGACGTGTTCCCCAAAGGCGGAGATGAAATGTTTGATTCTGCCCGTCACTAAAATTCGGTATGGGTTTTTAGAAACAAACTGTACCGTATCCCCAATATTATAGCCCCAAAGTCCGGCATTGGTGTTCAGAATGATGGCGTAATTAACGCCAAGTTCTACGTCGGCGAGGGAAACTCTGGTAGGGTTTTTATTGAAAACTTCGGAGGCCGGAATGAACTCAAAAAAGATTCCAGATCGGGTATTCAACAATAAACCTTTTTCGTTTTGATCATCCTGAAAAGCGATAAATCCTTCGGAGGCCGGGTAGGTTTCCAGGCTGTCAATCCGTTCGCCTACGAGATTTTCGAGGACGTCGCGGTAAGGTTCGAAATTTACACCACCATACACAAAAATATTATAATTGGGAAAAATATCTTTGATATGTTTCTTGCCGGAGCGATCAAGTAGTTGCTCGTAGTACATTTGAACCCACGGAGGGATTCCGCTGATTAAGCGCATATCCTGAGCAAGTGTTTCGGTGACAATTTTTTCTAGTTTTTCTTCCCAGCTGTCGATGCAATTGGTGGCGTAGGAGGGGAGCTGACTGGTGCGCAGCCAGGCGGGAATTTCGTGGTTGACGATACCGGAAAGTCGTCCCGTTTTGATGCCACCGGTTTCGGTCAGTTCCGGACTACCGGACAGAAAAATCATTTTACCATCCAGCCAGTTTCCTTTACCGGACCGGGCGTAGTAATTAAAAAGTGCATTACGGGCGGTCCCAAAATGATTGGGCATACTTTCTTTGGTAAGCGGGATATATTTTGCACCAGAAGTAGTCCCGGAAGTTTTGGCGAAGTAACGGGGCAGGCCCGGCCAGAGAACGTTAGCTTCTCCGGTTTTTAACCGGTCAAAATAGGATTTTAAGCCTTCGTAATCCCTGACCGGAATATGCTGTTTATAATCTTCGTAATTATTTATTTTTGAAAAATCATGGTCTTTGCCAAAAGCCGTGTCCTTTGCTCGGTTCACTAAACCCTTTCTGATCTGTTCCTGATCGTGTACTGCGGTTTGTGACCAGCGTTTGATCTGACGAGCTACTAGATGAGCGAAAGGTTTGACAAGGATGGATTTTATTTTCAAAGTATAT
>CAKZUV010000069.1 GCA_937921555.1 uncultured Saprospiraceae bacterium | reverse complement strand
TTGGCTGCAATTGGCAAATTTTATTCTGAATTTCGTTAAAAAGCCTCGCCGATGCTACGGCATCGCCTGTGTTTTTTGTCTCATTCAAAACAAAATTTTCTCAATTTCGCACAATCATGAAAATTTGGACAAGCTCTTAATTTGAAAATGAATTTCAGACCTAAAGGTTGTTAGCTTTTAACAAATTAAATCCTTATTCCCGGATCTTATTAGAGCATATTTCTGAAAGCGTAACAAACCTATCATCAGCGAATATACAAAAAAAGTTTACCGCGAGATAACAATCACGGATGATTCGTAATTTTGTGCGCCGGTCAATACCAGCATATACGTTCCCGGAACGACTCCGGAAATATCAAGATCAGTGGTAGTTTCCAAACCCGTCATTTTTTTATCCATCCGTTTTTGTCCGTTCATTCCATAAATAGATATTAAATTAATGCGGTTCAGATTTTCCAGATGGAGCATATTATTAGCAGGCACCGGATAAATCAACGTCTGTTCAATCAGTTCCTTTTCTTCGGTAGAAACGGTCAACTCACCGTAGAACTCTATTTCTCCGATGGCACTCCAGACACTGGTCCGGGCATCGCCATCGCTGTTAAATCTTCCATACCCAACTAATTTTACATAACGAGTAGATGAAATGTTAACCGGATACTGATTAAATTCGGTGGTATTGGTGGCGGTGAAAATCATGTCTCCGGTGACCGGGAGTATTCTGGTAAAATCAGCATCTTCCGTTCCGGTATCTGACACCCATATTTCGTAGCCAAAAGCATCCGATTTATCGGTGGTCGTAAATTGTATCAACCGGATATCAGCAAAATCGTCACCTAAATCATAAATAATATATTCTCCGTCTCCCCGGTAATCTCCGGCAGTTACCGGATCATCATCAGCGGCCCAAACGGTAATATTGTCTTTGTCCAGGGTATTGGTAGCAAAGTTAAATTTGTCAACTCCGTTGACCTCTTCTCTGGAAAAAGAATGAACGGTAACCCGGTCACCGGGTTGTCCGGTTCCCGTATTAATCAGTTGAAATAAATCGGATAAATCAATTCCTTCCTGCGTAACGGACAAGGTTCTGATAATATCGTCACCACCGGGGTCCTGCGTAAAGGTAATGGTCCCTACCCGGTCCTCCGTTTCCGGATTGTCGGTCACCGTCACGGTGACCGTTGCACCGCCCGTCCCCGAGTTTACGTCGATGCTGATCCAGGAATCGTTGACCTCGGCGGTCCAGCCTGTATTTGCGTTTACGTTGACCTCGGCGCTCGACGCCGTAGCGGGAAATACCGGTAAAGCACTGACTGTCAGCAGATCACCGATCATAATGGTACAGTCTCCGTCGTTTATACTTCCCCCCGTATTATTCAAAAAACAGGCACCGATTCCGTAACCCACCCTGTCATCGGTGATGGGCACGACGGCTCCCATATCAGCCCCTTTTCCGGCAACGTCTGTTCCCGAAAAGGTAAAAATTTCGCCGCTGGCAGTAGCAGTAATATCCGATGATTCGGAAAAACCGTTATTCGATTCGCCCAGGCTGGCTCCGGTAAATATATTTCCGGAATAGTTTAAAGAGGTGCCCAGATTGCTGTAAGAAGCAGGGGTATCTCCCGAGATCACATCAGAAATATTGGGATTGTTATTTGAAAAATAAACCAGATTGTCCGAAACGGTTCCCGTTGGGTCGGTAGACCCTTTGTTTACATTATAAAAAAACGGAGCGTTTGTATTCACAAAGGTATTGTTAGAAAAATTAATACTTTCGGATCTTTGGTAGCCATTGGATACACTGTTCGAAGTGCAGGGAACAGCCGGATTGACGCCACCGCCTAAGAAAGTGACTCCGTTGTTCCAGATGGCCTGACTGACCCGTGTGACACAATCCTGCATATAATTATTGGTGATATTATGGTTGGCATCCGTAATTCTGATACCACCGGTTCCATCAACGGATTCTCCCAGGAAATAATTCCGGTCAACGGTCGCTTCCGAACCGTGCCGTAATACCAAAGACCCTCTGCATCTTCTGAAAGTATTGTTTGAATATATGTTGCCTTTACTTTTATTGGAAATGATTTCGTTTTCGCCGTCCGCTTCCACGAAGTAGTTGTTGCTGACCGTGACGTTGCTGTTTACATGCTGATATTCGCTGGTACCGATCCGGATGGTTTCGCTGTCCCCGGAATTACTTAAAGTATTGTCAATCTTAGCGTAGCGGTAAAAATAGTTGTTGCTGATGGTATGTCCCACCGTGGCACAGGCATTCGCTTCGGCATTGAACTGGTATTCTGCCAGTACCAATGCTCCGGCACTTTCTTTATTCATAAAAGTACAATTGAGCACCGAGTTGTAGGTTCCATAAAGTACGATCCATCTATGTTTTGTAATTGAATTGTTTGACATATCATCTATCACATCATCCGGATGGATGGCCAGCCCGTCAATTGCACAATTCTGAATGGTACTATGATTGGCATAATCTGTATTATGTCTGAATTGAATAAAGTTGCTCGCACCAAAACCACCCTCCCAGTGAAAACCATCCACCACCACGTAATCGCCGCCAATATTCAACGGCATCCCTCCCGTAAACTTAACCCCTCCGGGCGTTTCTGCTCTGAAGATAATCGGCTGATCGGCGGTTCCGTTGCCGACGAAAGTTATTCGCTCGTCGGTATTGTATGTACCGTTTGCGAGAATAATTTCGTCTCCGGGAACGTAGGTTTGAGCTTCCAGGTCTTCGGGGTCTGAGATATTGTAGGTAGTCTGAGTGATGCCGGGGAGGGAACACAGGAGTGCTATCAGGACCGGAAAGAAGGTCTTTAAGTTTGGGATGAAAAAATGTCTCATAACAATAAATTTAGTGGGCTGTAAAAAGACCGGTGTTTTGTATTTTTGGGACTGTGCAGTTATGTGTATCATTTTGCATCCCGCACCTTGTATTCCTCCCTGATTCGAGAGGCAGGCCTAAAGGAAGGCCAACGCGCTGACACACCTTACAGGACAATCTCATTTTGAGGGTAAAGAAAACTATCTGCTTTACTTTTTAAACCTTTAACGATTAGAGCTTGACTAAAGATACTAGACTTTCAGATAAAAACCACGTAAGATTTGATTTTGATTTGTTTTGGCAAAACAGGGTCTGAAAACAAGGCTATATCGTCTGCCGGCCAACAAAAAAGGGAACCGATTTTCATCGTATTCCCTGATTTTTCAAGCTTTTTTATCAGATGTTAAACCTGATATTCCACACTGCTGGACATTATTCCCATTTTCTACTTCTCTGCCTCCTGAAGGACTACGGTCAAGGCACAAGTAGTATTAAAAAATATCATAACTTTTAAGTGACTGCTTTTAAGCTTTTTAAAAGTGACTTGACAAAACTAGATTTTTAATGTATTTCAATGTATTAAAAAAAATTATCTTTATAACACGAAGTAAAACAATAGTGAATCAAATTATTAAAAATTCTAATACTACTTGTGCCAAAGCCGTAGTCCTGAAGGAGTAGCTCCAAACCCGCGAATGTCCAGTAGTGTACTAGACTTTATTCTAAAAAAGTTTATTTTTTATCACCAAAATAAGACACCTCACCGCCACTCAAAAAATCCTCTCTCACGGGGCTGAAGGTATCAATCAGCATGCCTTCTTCCAGACAAACGGCGCTATGCAGTAGATTTGGCTCGATGTAGACTCCGTCTCCG
>CAKZUV010000068.1 GCA_937921555.1 uncultured Saprospiraceae bacterium | reverse complement strand
ATTACTACCTGTACCCTTAGTTTTACAGCGGAAGTTGAAAGTGTCAGTGCTGCGGGAGCAGATGACGGTTCCATTACCATTACCGCTGATTCTCCGTTTATGCCTTTACAATATAGTATTGATGGTGGAAACACTTATCAGGACAGTCCGGTATTCGAAAATCTTCCTGCCGGCGACTATTCCGTTGCGGTGCTGGACGAGCAGGAATGTTTGGCTATCGAACAGGTAACAGTGGATTTGACGGTAGATGTAAGAACGACCATTTACGGTCAGCGCATCGAAATGAATCCGAATCCTACCACGGGACTTGTTCAGATAAAAGCCATTGGTTTTAGTGACGAACTAATTATTCAGACGGAAATTATTGATATGACCGGAAAGGTAATCGAACGGGGCCAGTTGACCCGCTATAACGAAGAACACCTGGGCATCATGTCCGTTCATATTTATCCTGCCGGGATTTATTTCTTACGGTTAAATATCGAAGGTAATGATCCGTTGTTTAAGATTGTGAAGCAATAGTCACTTTCGACGGAGAACTTCCACCGAATCATATCATATTTTAAAATAATGGGTTTGTCTGAACAGTCGTTTAGATAAACCCGTTTTTTATTTGGTTTTTTTTATTAAATAAAAATCGACAGATAATACTAAAGGTAATATCTGCCTGTTAATTTCAGATTCTGCTAAAGGCAGTTTCCTGAATTGTTTAAAATCTAAACTCTTTTTATTTAACATTCCTTATAGTGCAATAATAACCTATATTTGTTCTAAAAACCATCTAACTATCCACCAGTATACTACTATCAAAAAGTATAGTGGTGGTGGAAAAATTTAATAAAATGGCAATAAAAGACTACCAGGAATGTAAAGTATATATCCGTCCGGTTCGGGATGTGATAGATATGATTGGAAGCAAATGGAAGTTACCAATTCTGGTAGCTCTAGGATTCAAGGACCACCGGTTTAACGAACTGGAACGACAGATTCAGGGAATAACACCCCGGATGTTGTCCAGGGAACTCAAAGATCTGGAGTTTAATAAATTGGTAAAACGAGTGGTGAGTTGTCCCGATGATAATATCGTCAAATATGGTCTTACGGAAGAGGGAAAATCATTGGAGCAGGTAATTACGGCCATGCGAATCTGGGGGACCGATTACCGGAAAAAAATTATGAAAAAGAATGATTTTGAATTAAGATAATTTATTTAACATTCCTAAGTCTGAATTGCTTTGTGATTAAATTTTTATCCGTACTCCACCAAATAAAAACGCTCCGGGCGCCGCTTCGTAGTATCGGCCACCAAATGCGTTAATCCGGATATTATCCGCGTATCTGGTTTGAAAAATATTGTTGATACCAAAATAAGGGAACAGCGCAAACCGCTCTTTTTTTAGCTCATATTTAAAAGAAATATTAGAAACCGTTTTAGCCTTTTGAAATTCGTCGTTGGCATCATTGGTATAAATTCTTCCCCAGAATTGTTGTTGAATATTTAAGTGAAGATGGTTCGCCACCCGAATTGCTACCCGAATATTTCCCTGAAAATCAGGCAATCCCGGAAGCTTGTTTCCCGCCAGATTATTACCATCCAGTTCGTAATCAGTAAACGTGACATCCTGCCAGGACCAGTTCGTAGAACCCTGTAAAAAATCACCGAACGTACGCTGTAACAGCAGCTCGATTCCCCGTCTTTGCGTACTGCCCACGTTGCGGTAGAACAACCGTCCGGGGCTTGCTTCCAGTTCGAAAGGCAGGAGTTCCTGCTCGGAATTAATCAGGAAAAAAGAGAGTTGATACCGGTCATTATTGTTGAACAAGCCTTTGATGCCGGCTTCGTAATGAAAGGCTGACTGCGCGTTGAGGGCTGTGTTGAATCCACTGCCGTCCGGATTGTTGGACAGCTCATTAAGCGTAGGCGTTTCAAAACTAGTAGAGATATTTCCAAAAATAAAAGCAGAAGGTTGAATGGCGTAACTCAATCCGAACGTGTAGCTGAAATTATTCAAATCCAGACTCCCCGAATCGTCGCCGTCATTCAGGAAATCATCGATGGCTTCGATCTGATTCAGATCGTACCGGATGGCCGTATTGAGTGCCCATTTTTTCCAGCTAAGGTCATTGGCCATGAAAAATCCTGCGTTGCTGAATTGCTCATCCTGGGACAGGCGCAGTTCCCCGGCAGCCGCATCATTGTCAAATCTTTTTCGATTGTCCCGCTGACCCAGCAGCTCGTAACCGGATTCCCATTTCCATTCAAACTGATTAATTACTTTTTTCCCATTCAGACTACTACCCGCACCAAAAAAATGTCTTTTCAGTAATATTAAACCACTATTCGAAAAAGGTAATCGCCCGGTAAAATCCCGGCTGGAATAAAAACCATAGGTATTGAAATTAATATTTTCGACCAGCGTAGTCTGGTAGCGCAGCGCACCTTTAAACTGGCTGATCTCTTCCCCTGCCAGGAATTCCACGTTCTGATTTCTGGCGGCCCGTGGCGTTTCCTCAAAGCTCATCCGATTCACACCGCCCGGGTCCTGAGCCGTCGGACTATCCATGTAATTCAGCAAGAGTTCCAGCTTGCTTTTTTTAGAAAATTCGTGAACGGTACGCAAATTAAATTTGAGCGATTTAAATCTGGCATATTCCCGGTAGCCATTTCCACTTTGGTGTTCGGCGTGAAAAATAAAACTGGTTTTGTCAAATTTTCGTCCGGTGGTCAACTGATACTGCTGACCGTTAAAAGACTGAAGTCCAATGTGGGCATTGACAAACGCTTTGGCATCACTGAAAGCATTTTCATCGGTAGTAGAAATATGAATGACGCCCCCCGAAGCATTGCCATATAAAGCCGACGCCCCGCCCGGCAAGACTTCGATATTTTCGATGATGGAAAGATTCAGATTGTCAAGTTGTCCCTGACCGTCGGCGGTCGTTTCCGGAATACCGTCTACAATTAATTTTATACCACGGACGCCAAAGGCCGCCCGCGAACCAAAGCCACGGATAGCAATCCGGAGATCTTGCACCTGATTATTGGCATTGAGCGAAAAAACGCCGGGAATATCGGTGAGGTATTCCTGTAGACTATTTTGGGCGATCTGGTCTTTAAAAACAGGTTTCAGCTGATAGACCGACGTAGCGGAACGAAGCCACGGTTTCGGTATTTTCAGCGCGCGAACTTCCACTGTTTCCAGCTGGAGGAGGGGAGGAATAGAATCCGTCTGCCCCGTAAGTAAAATTGGAATAATCAGAAAACCAACGAACCAATATTTTTTTAAAAAAACAGAATAGATCATGTAAAATTTTAAAAACTTCAATAAAAAAATAGCGTCCTTTGCAAAATACACAAAGGACGCTAAAAAAAGCTTTTGACGGTTCTGTTTAGTCAATAAATATCAGCTGACTTTTATTTCGATGGTATCATTTGTTAGGTATAACTTATCAGGCACCTTTTTGTTTGGTAATTTTGGGATAAAAAGAGATTTATTAAAGCCGCAGGTTTACCAAACTTCACTGAAAAATATCTACCAAGATTTTGATATTATCCTAAGATTCAAAAAAAATTTGGTAAACCTTACCACACGAAATAAACCTTTATTTAAAAAAATAGGAATCTTATTTTCTCTACTCCGAAAAGAAGTTTAACGCCGCAGGTTTACCAAACTTTACTAAAAAGTGTCTACCAAGATTTTGATCTTATCCTAAGATTTGAAAAAAGTTTGGTAAACCTTACCTTACGAAATAAACCTTTATTCTAAAAAAATAGGAAGCTTATTTTCTCTACTCCGAAAAGGCGTTTAACGCCGCAGATTTACCAAACTTCACTGAAAAATGTCTACCAGGATTTTGATGTTATCCTAAGATTTGAAAAAAGTTTGGTAAAACTTACCACACGAAATAAACCTTTATTTAAAAAAATAGGAAGCTTATTTTCTCTACTCCGAAAAGGCGTTTAACGCCGCAGGTTTACCAAACTTTACTAAAAAGTGTCTACCAAGATTTTGATCTTATCCTAAGATTTGAAAAAAGTTTGGTAAAACTTACCACTCGAAATAAAGCTTTATTCTAAAAAAACAGGAAGCTTATTTTCTCTACTCCGAAAAGACGTTTATAAAGCCCCCAACCTAAAGAATCCGCAAATGCGCAATACCATTTAAACGACCGAAGAGATACCCTTTTTGATCAAAAAGCTCGGCCAGTTCGTCACCAAGCGTCCGATCCACATCGAGGAGGAGGAGGTTTTCCTCCGGTGGCCATTCGTCCGAAGCAGGAATTGCCCGGCCCGGCCAGTAACGAATCTTATGATCTTTGCAATATTGAAGGAGTTTGGCTCTGTTTTTAGCATTTTCCGCAGGTGATGCGAGGACAGACTGTGGATTATCGGCCGAAAGATAAACCCACCGAAAAGCATTATTATCCACCAGAAAACTGTCTAAATCGGAGTTCAGGGCGTTGATCCGGATCTGAATATCACTCTCTAAAAGGCAAAAACTGGTCTGTTGGTAGGCTTTCAGCAGCGACTCGTCTATATTCTGGTAATTATCGGGCATAGATGATGGGATAACGTCAACAAAAGCGTATTTTTGCCTCTCTTTTGGAGGCAGATACTTATCAGCCCTTAAACATACTAAAAAAATAGCATACCCCGGTAGTCAATTAATCCGGGTTACAATCAGTAGCAGTAATGGAAAAGAATAATCTAATCGGAATTACCCTCATCTTTGTTTTGTTTTACGTGTGGGTGCGCTACAACGCACCTTCGGAAGCCGAAATGCAGGCGATACAAGCCACGCAGGATTCGATCGCTATGGTACAGGTTCGGGCTGATAGTATTGCCCGACTGGAAACGGCGGATCCAATTGTAGCGTCCGGAGCCGATTCCACCGCCGTGGATTCCATCATGGCGGTACGACGAAATCAGAAATACGGAGAATTTGCGGATCAGGCCAGTGGTACCGAACAAACTTCTGTTCTCGAAAATGATAAATTTAAAGTCACTTTTACCAACAAAGGAGGGAGAATTAAGCAAGTGCTGGTCAAGGATTATTACAAACTGCGATTGACCGAAGAAAAGGAAGAAATCAAAGAAGCACTGTACTTACTGGAAGACGAGAAGAATAAATTTGAGTATTTGTTGCCGGTACCCGGTTCTGCCGGAGGAACAGTGAGTACCAGTGAATTGTACTTTACGCCGACCGTCAGTGGAAATACTATCAAATTTGCGATGCGGGTTGGTAATGGACAGATGGTTGAACAAACTTACACCATTGCGGAAGATTCCTACAATATTGATTACCAGGTCAATTTTCAAGGTGTCAATGCGGCGTCTGTTCCCCTCAATTGGGTGAATTATCTGGACCGATTGGAACGAAATACCAGTTACGAACGGAACTTTAGCTCAGCTTATTTTAAAGAAGTAGAAGACAGTCCCGATTACTGTAGCTGTACGGGAGACGACGAAGAAATCGTGGAATCCAAAACAAAATGGGTCTCTCACGTTAACCAGTTTTTTAACAGTTCGCTGATCGCCGATAATTATTTTAGTAAAGCCACCGTAACCACGGAAATGCTGCCGGAAGACGGACCCGACTTGAAAAAGCTGACGTCCCGGATGGACGTTCCCCTCACCGGACAACCCGTCAATATGAAGTTTTACGTGGGCCCCAACGAATTTAACCGGCTGGCTGCTTACGATCTTGAACTGGAAGATGTTATTCCTTATGGCCGAAGTATTTTTGGTACGGTCAACCGCTGGATTATCCGGCCTCTGTTCAATATCCTGACCGGATGGATTGCAAGTGCAGGATTGGTAATTTTTCTGTTGACACTGATTATTAAAGTGGTGTTGTATCCGCTTACCTATAAAATGTTGTATTCGCAGTCGAAAACACAAGTTTTAAAACCAAAGATTGAGGCGGCAAAAGCGAAGGTGGGCGATGATCCGCAAAAGCAGCAGATGGAAACGATGAAACTGTACCGGGAGTACGGAGTGAATCCAATGGGAGGTTGTTTTCCGGTTTTCTTACAGATGCCGATCTGGATTGCCCTGTATCGTTTTTTCCCTGCGTCGATTGAATTCCGGCAGGCGTCTTTCTTGTGGGCGACGGATTTGTCGAGTTATGATGTGTTTGCCTATCTGCCGTTTGAAATTCCGTTTTATGGTTCCCACGTTTCGATGTTTACCTTATTGTGGGCCGTTACAACGGTGATTTATACCTGGTATAATTCCAAGAGTATGGATATGGGCGCAATGGCCAACAATCCGATGATGAAATATATGCAGTATCTGATGCCGGTGATGTTCTTGTTTTTCTTTAACAGTTTTGCTTCGGGATTAAGTTGTTATCTGTTCTTTAGTAATGTTTTGAATATTGGTCAGAATGTGATTACGAAAGAAGTCATTATTGATAAAAAGAAAATCGAAAAAGAGCTGGCAGAACATCATAAAAAACCTAAAAAGAAGGGCGGATTTCAGGAACGGTTGTCCAAGGTGCTCGAAGAACAAAAGAAAATTGCGGAACAGCAACAAAAGAAAAAAGGAAAGTAACCGGCCACTGACTTAGAGCTTGTCCAAATTTTCATGATTGTGCGAAATTGAGAAAATTTTGTTTTGAATAAGGCAAAAAACGTAGACGATGCCTTAGCATCGGCGAGGCTTTTTAACGAAATTCAGAATAAAATTTGTCAATTACAGCCAATTAATGGAAGTTTAGACAAGCTCTTACTGACTGATTTAAAGATCATAGAATTTATGAAATACCTTTTCAGAGCCGGAACTGTTGGACTATTGCTTATTCTGTGGACCAGCTGTGGGAAAAAGAATATTCCCGCTGCGTCTACTCCGGATGTTCCCTTATCCGGGGAAGACATCCGGGCGATTGAAGGAGGCAAAGAAATGGATGAAGTCCGGGCCGAAGATATTCCTGTTCCTGATATTTCTGAGATAGAATCCCTGGCACCTTATCTATTATTAAGTTTACAAAAAACAGATTGTCCGGGATTTTGTCCGGTTTTTGAGTTGCGGTTATTTTCGGATGGCCGGGCACTGTATCGGGGAACGAAGGACGTCGCAATGATCGGAAAATTTGAGACCCGACTGACCAACGAACAGCTTTCTGCTATCGTCGGAGAAGCGGACCGGATCGGATTTTTTAATCTGGCCAGTAAATATCCTGCGGACGGAATTCTGATCCGGGAACTTCCCACTACCATTACCAGTATCAATCAATTGACCAAAGCACATTCGGTGACCAATTCGTTTGACAGTCCGAAGAGACTTCTTTCTTTCGAAAAATATATTATTCGTTTATTTGAAAATCTGAACTGGCAGCGGATTGCGGGATAAAATAATTTTCTTCTTTTACGCAATTTCAAAAAATACCCTTCACCTGGTCCTTCTAAAATAATTGATTATTGCGATAAGCATTAAATTACCAATCACGAGGGCCAATCCCAGAAGAATAGCAATCACAGCCAGGGATTTATGTTTCCTTTTTCGCTTTACATTTTTGGTTTTAAATAAGCTAGCGATCCCAAGGGCAAGACCTACCAGGGCAGGGAATACGCCCCAGGCCGGAATGAATCCTGCGATGCTCCACCAAATGGCCTGGTTGGCCAATGTTTTTTCTTTCTTTTGGGTTTTAGCTAATTTTTTGTTGATAAAATACAAGGCTAATCTTTCGCAAAGCCTCATTTTTCGATAAGGTTTTATTTTTTTAAGCTTCTCTTTTTGCTGTTGAAATTCAATCGGTTTTTTTATTGACTCCTTAACCGGTACCGCTTTTGAGAAATTCAAAAAAGAAAAGAAAAGCAGGATTAAGAATAAATAACGTTTAGTATTAAATGTAGAATTCATCGCTTAATGTTTTAAAGAAAATTCAATTCAGAATATATTTGCTTACGGGATGGGAACTCGTGTCATTATTGATCAGACGTAAAAAAAGCAACTGACCCTAATCGGAGGAATTGATAGTTTATTTTGGAAAAACCCCAGGCATTTGGTCAACCAGTAAGGCAAATTCTAAAAAAATAAGCACCTTAACACACGGTCTAATTCGTCACTAATCCCCTACATTTCGTACTTTTGAAAAAAAAACATACATGAATTTTCCAACCGGAGCAGAAGCCTTACTCATTGCCATGCAAACCCCGACCCCCAAGGGACATACGGGAATTCCCGTTTTGTTATGGGGAAAGCCGGGGATCGGTAAATCCAGTTTTCTGGAAGGACTGCACGCGGATGATTTTCCCGTGCTGACCCTGATCGCTTCGATTCACGATCCGACTGATTTTTCTGGATTACCCATCCACCACGAAGGGCAGGTGCGGTACGCCGTTCCCGAATGGGTCAATCAGTTTTCGGAAGAAGGACACGGACTACTTTTTCTGGATGAATTGACTACCGCGCCGCCTTCCGTACAAGCCGCTTTGTTGCGGGTGGTATTGGAGCGGAGAGTGGGATTTCACCCCTTGCCGGATGGCGTTCGGATTGTTGCTGCCGCCAACCCGCCCGATATGATCACGGGAGGCTGGGAATTGTCGCCACCACTCAGAAATCGCTTTGTGCATCTTAACTGGGACATGCCACCAAAGGTATATCTGGAAGCATTGCAGAGTGGCTGGGAAAAAGCGACGTTACCCCAAATTGATCCGGCGGAGCACGCTAAATTATTGCCAACCTGGAAAGTAAAAGTAGGGGCTTTTCTCAAGCGTACCCCCAACCTGTTATCGACCAGTCCGGAGGATGATATCTACGGATTTGCGAGTCCGCGTACCTGGGATTTTGTGGCCAGTTTACTGACGAGTTGTGATTTGCTGAACGAGGCACCAACCAAAAAACAGTCTGCTTCCAAAGCGTGCATTAGTTTGGTGAAAGGTTGTGTCGGAGAAGGGGCAGCGTTACCATTTCTAAGTTTTTTAAAGGATTTGAAATTGCCGGACGCCGAAAAAGTGCTCAACGGAAAAGTAAAGGTAAAATTGGATTCCCTGAACGACAGTGAACTTTATATTTTCTTTTCGACGCTGGGAGCAGAGCTGATGAGCCGAACCGGAAAGAAGAATTTTCTTTCCGCCACGCACCTCTTTTTTGAACTAACTGAAGGTGTTTTTAAACTTGGAAGGAGAGATTTGATCTACGTTTCTTTGCGGAAAGTAATCCGGGAAAAATTGCTGGAATACGCAGTAGAGGCCGCCGGAGATAAAAGTGCAGAAGACAGTGAAAAAATGGTCGAGCATATTCAGAATCTGTTTTCGGACGAAGTGTTCTCGCAATATATTGAGGTTTTTGAGCAGTAATGTCTTATGGAATTGGATAATGGATAATGAATAATTTTTTAATGAAAAATGAATAATGCCTGCGATCGTGAAGTCCAATATCCAAAACGGCGAAAAATCATAGAATTTCACCCCGGCCCCAAAGGGAGATTTTATGATTTTCCACCTTGCTTTGTATCACTCAAAAACTCAAAACCCAAAACCTGCCGGCTGACAGGCGGGCTCAAAACTCAAAACGGCGAAAAATCATAAAGTTTTACCCCAGCCCCAAGGGGAGACTTTATGATTTTCCACCTGACTTTATATCACTCAAAAACTCAAAAACTCAAAACTCAAAACTCATAACCCAAAACCCAACTCCTATCACTCACCAACCACAAATAGAATCTCAGATCCGTTTTGCCCGTGCCTACGCCGCGGAGCAACTTCCGTGGTTTGCCCCTGCTCTTTTTTCTACCAAAATACAATTAACGGAAAAAGTGCCCGTAGCGGCCATTGATGGTCATTTGAATATCTATTTCAATCCAGTTAAAATTCAAAAAATTATGGAGACTGCGACTCAAATGGAAGCATTGCAGCAAATTGGTTTTCTGTGGATTCACGAAATTTCGCACATCCTGCGGGAACACGGACAGCGGGCCGCAGAAGGGGCGGTGGACCCGAACATCTGGAACATCGCGGCGGATATGGAAATCAACGACAGCCACTGGGAAGGACTCGAAGCCCCTGCTTTGTATCCGGGTATTTACCCAAAGACGTTTCGGATGAATCCGGGAGAATTAGCGGAAACTTATTATAAAAAATTGACCGAAAAATCGGAAAGAGAAATTCAGAAAGGACTGGCAAAAGCGATGGATGAAATTTTGGAAGAAGCAGAAAAAGAGAAAGCAGAAAACAAAGAGGATTCTGATCAACCGGACGAAAACAGCGATAACCAAAAGGAAACCGACCCGTCAAGCGAAAGTGACAACGGAGAAGAAGAGCAAAACCCGGATAGCCCAACCAGCGAGGATGAAAACGGAGAGGCGCAGGAATCGGAGCGTGGCACTGGTGGAGGAAATGATCCGAATTCGGATGGCTCCGAAAATAAAACGGATCAGGAAGGCAATCCCGACAACGGAGAAGACCCGGAAAATTCCAACGGCGAGGAAGGTCCGGGGACAATGGATGCCGATGGTTCTAAATCCGATAATCCAGACGATAATAGGGACGGTGACCGTCAGCATTTGGAAGGTTCGGGTAATGAACAAGAGACAGACCCTGAGGATGCGCCCGGTTCGGGGGAGGAAAAAAATCCCAACGCAGCTTACCACGATTTGCTCGACGAAGGGAGTGGGGTACACAACGTTGCCCGGCCCTGGGAATTGGAATCGGGAGAGACTGAACCACAGGAACTTGATGATATTGAAACGGAACAAATCCGGATTGCAGTGGCCAAAGAAATGAGTGAAGCGCAAAAGGCAGGATTACTGCCCGCCGGGTGGGAACGCTGGGTCGGTAATAAATTACGTCCGGTGGTGGACTGGAGAAAGGTGCTGCGGCATCGCGTCAGCCGGGCCATCAACCACAGCGTTGGAGCCAGAATTGATTATAGTTTTGCGCGGCCCAGTCGGCGGCAGGCTGTATATCAGCCGTTGATTCCTCCCGCCCTTTCCGGGAACCTGACCGGACAAATCGCTTGTGTGGTAGATACTTCGGGTTCTATTGATGACGTACAGTTGACCCGGATACTTTCCGAAGTCTGCGGGATTTTGGAGGTGTTCAATACGCCGGTTACCATTATTCCCTGCGATGCCAAACCGTATCCGCCCGTTGTGCTCACACGCAGTACGGATCTCCGTCAGATAACGTCCATGCCCGGTGGCGGCGGGACCAATATGATTCGAGGTATCGAAGCGGCACTGGAACTAAAACCGGCACCGGATGTGGTGGTCGTACTTACGGACGGTTACACGCCGTATCCGGAAAAGTTATATAAAACACCCGTTTTGTTTGGAATTATTACCAATGATCTGGAGCGTACCA
>CAKZUV010000067.1 GCA_937921555.1 uncultured Saprospiraceae bacterium | reverse complement strand
ACAGTATTCGTTTTAAGATATTTTATTAATGTACCGAATGGAAAAAAGCTCAAGGTCGGAAAATTCCTCAAGCGGGAACAGTTTTGGTCTTCCCTCAAAAGTAAAAACACGTCAGACGTGCGCTAACTAGCCAACCAGCCAACAGGCAAGTGACCCAAATTTTTCACACACGCTAACAATTTAGTGCCTTAGGCACTACACCTCCATCACAAATCCTACCAGGTTCACTTCCGAATCGATGGCCAGTTTTTTTCTTAAACGGTATCGGCTGATCTCCACGCCCCGAACGGAAATATTCAGCAAAGGAGCAATTTCTTTGGTCGATAAATTCATCCGGAGATAGGCACAAAGCTTTTGGTCTTTGGGTGTTAATTTTGGGAATTTTTCGCGCAGGCGTTTAAAGAAATTTTCGTGCACCTGATCAAAGTAGGTCTCAAATTGGGTCCAGCTATCATCCAGTTGAATGTCCGATTCGATGGCCCGGGTTATTTGTTTGATCTTTTTCTTTATCTCTACGGGCGACTCTTTTTCGATGCTTGTCAGGTCATTTTTTATCTTATTGAGAATCTCCGTTTTTTGTACCAGGTGCATCGTGGTGGACGCTAGCTGGCTGTTCCGGTGATTGATATCCGTTTTAAGTTTATCGTTCCGGAGTTTGATAATTTCTCCTTCTGATTTCTGAACTTCTTTTTTAAATTCGGCTTCTTTTCGTTGCAGTTTTTCGGTTTGTTCCAGCTTAAAAGCAGCCGTCTTTTTTTGTTCGCGCCGGTTAATGTATTTCCACAAACTAACGAGTGCAATCGCCCCGATAATCAGGTAAATCAATTTCGCCACCCACGACCAGTACCAGGCGGCGAAGATGGTAAATTCAAAATACTGTTCATCACTCAACTGTCCGTACGCATTGCGGGCCTGTACCTGAAACCGATAATCTCCGGCGGGCAAATTGGTAAATTCCTTTTCTGTTTTAGGCGTCCAGTCACTCCAGGCGTCTTCAAAACCTTCCAGCTTGTAGCGAAACTGCAGATAGCTTATTTTCTCATAATACGGTGCCGAAAAAACAAACCGGAAATCATTCATCCAATAATTAAATTTGAAATCCTGTTCCGTTTTTCCGCCCTGGTAAATGATCGAATCACCGTGCGTAATCGAGGTAACCTCACGGATCAGTACCTTAAAATTAAACCCTTTATTTTTATCTTCAATCGGCCTGAAACGGGTGAATCCTCTCTCCGTACCAATAAAAACCTGCTGATTATCCGCCGCGTACACGTGCTCAAAACCATCAACCAGGTCTTCCTGAATCTGATTAAAGTACGCTACTTTTAATTTATTAAAAACACCTTGTTCGGCAATCCGGATGACCCCGAATTCGTGATCCACCGAAAACCAGATATTCCCAACTTCGTCTTCGATCACCCGGTGAAAATTGCGGTTAGGTCCGAATATTTCTAAAAAATCAGTATGTAACTGAAAGGTATCCACCGTATTATCATAGGTATAAATACCATTTGGGGTAGCAAAGACTAATTCGTTGCGCACCGCTGCCACGTTGATAATCAACTCTTCCGGCAGTCCCTTTCCACCCGAATACAGCGTAACGGCCCTGACAGATTTGAGGTCAGGGTTTAGCTGGACTTTGTATAATCCTTTATAATTGTGGGTCACCCAGATATTTCCCTCATCGTCTTCCTCCAGAATTCTGGAGGACTCGTCAAAGCCGTTGATTTTTCCCTGAAGTTCCCACGCACCATTTTTGATTTCGTATAAATAAAGTCCGGAGTACGTACCTTCTATTCCATAAGAGGGATTAGATTTTAATTTTAAAAATTTCCATGCGCCTTTGATATCCGAGAAGGGAGTCAACTGATTTCCATTCAGGTATGAGCCTCCCTGATGTTGCCCCACCAGGACTTTATCGTCAATTTTGGTAAGACTCCAGACCTGCCCCAGCCCATTCTCCACCAACTTAAACCGGGCCTCCTCATCCTGCGAATTTTTCCCGTTAAGGTCGGTGTAAAAAAGTCCCTGATTGGTTCCTAAATACAATTTATTTTCGTGAACAATTGAGGTATAACCCGTACCAGCAATGCCTTCTTCGGTTCTGATTTTTGAAAAAGGAGAGCTGATTTCCGCGTAATCAATCCCGTTATCCAATCCCAGCCAGAGGTTGTGCTGAATATCTTCCATAATGGATAACACGGTATTGTTTTGTAATCCTTTTTTATCGTTAATCTGTAGTGTGGGATTTCCCGACTGATCCATGAGTATCAACCCGTTTTGGGGTGTTCCGACGGCATAATTTCCATCAGACAATCGAATTGCGCAGTAAAGTTGGTCTTTTATAAATAGTTGACTGGCGGGAACCTTCCATGGTTTTATTTCGCTTTCGTCCATTAAGAAAAGGCCACTGGAAAAAGTAAAAATTAGAAAGTCACTGCCGGGATGAGGCAGGATGGCCGTAATCCGTTCTTTGGCAAGAATGTCATTGTCAGAAAGCGACACCAGGGTTTTATTTTTTATCTCCGAAAGACCGATGCCCATCTCCTGAACCAGAATTTTATCGCCGGATTGAAAGAAATTTTCAAAATTACTCTCCGAAGGTTTAATAACGGTTACCATTCCGTCCAGAAAATGAAAAACAGCTGCTTCGGCACAAAAATAAACACCATCCCCGTTAATAAATATTTTCCAGACATCTTCAAAGGTTCCGAACTCAACCGGAACCTGATCTGTCAAAGAAATGTATTTGGATTTCCCCAGATCCTGACGCTCCAGATAGCCAAATTCATTTTGTCCGCCCAGATATACCCGCCCCGCATCGTCCAGCCCAA
Organism: uncultured Saprospiraceae bacterium; assembly: GCA_937921555.1. Taxonomy (GTDB): domain Bacteria; phylum Bacteroidota; class Bacteroidia; order Chitinophagales; family Saprospiraceae; genus JALZUU01. The sequence goes on along the minus strand of CAKZUV010000067.1, from coordinate 6,684 downwards.
CTGAGCGAACAATGGTACCATTGGGCAAACTGGTAATTTGCCAGTGGGTTCCATCAAATTCCAGGAGTCCTTTATTGTTTGCAAAGTAAATAATGCCCCGCTCATCCTGCTCTATGGACCAGTTTTGAGTACCGGCCTGATAGTCTGATCTGACAAAATTGGTAACCGGAGGAGAACCAATTTCAGTTATTTGCCCGGCCAGATTTCCAAAGAAACAACTGAGCAATACCACCACCAAACCTATTTTATTCCTCATTTTTACTTTTTGGGTAAATATAAAACGTTTTAGGAAGATGATGTAGTAATTCTATAGGCAAATGTAAAAAAATAGCCAAATTAAGGCTGTAACATATAAACAATTTGCCATAAGATTTATTACTGATGTAGTGGTGATGTATCGAAAAAACACAAAATGATAGATTTCATTCCTATATTTGTTGTGTATACCAATTCCCCATCAAACGTTCTCCTAAAATCAATCAAATACCATGAATTCAAATATCAAATTTTTACTAAGCTCTCTGGCTCTATTCCTTCTCGTCTTTTCAAGTTGCAAGAAAGTAGAAGAGGTAGCAGGATGCCAGTTGTCCAGTTCTCTGGATGGATATGAAATGGTCTGGAACGACGAATTTGACGGTACGGAGATTGATGACAGCAAGTGGGGATATGACCTTGGCGATGGTTGCCAGATCAGCCCGGATCTTTGCGGCTGGGGCAACAACGAGCTGGAATATTACACAGACCGCCGGGAAAATTCCTTTATTGAAAATGGCAATCTGGTCATCAAAGCCATCCGTGAAGTCCCCTTCTATCTTGGTCAGCACCAGTATACTTCCGCTCGAATGGTCACCAAAAACAAAGGAGACTGGAGATACGGACGGGTCGATGTACGCGCCAAACTGCCCATTGGTCAGGGATTATGGCCCGCCATCTGGATGTTGCCAACGGATAACGTTTACGGTGGATGGCCCAAAAGCGGAGAGATTGATATTATGGAAAATATCGGCAGCGAACCTACCAGAGTGTTTGGTACGATTCATTATGGTCATGATTTCTGGCGATTTAACAGCCAGGGAATCGAACTGGAAGAAGGAACGTTTGCGGATGACTTTCACGTATTCACGCTTCTGTGGGACGAAGATTGTATCCAGTTTCAGATGGACGGTATGGATGTGGGTGAACCGAATACCCGCTCTACTGTTTTACCGACAACTTTTCCCTTTGATCAGAGGTTTCATTTGTTGCTAAACGTAGCGGTAGGTGGAAATCTTCCCGGAAATCCTAATGCTGCTACCTCTTTCCCACAAACGATGGAAGTTGATTACGTTCGCGTATATCAACAAAAGTAGTCAGGAAATTTTAATAATAAAATACCTTTTATCTAATCACCAATTAAATGCTCTAACATGAAAAAAATTTACCTCTCATTTTCTTTTGTTTTATTGGCGGCATTCAGCCTTTCCGCGCAAATCGTCTGGGATAATTTCGAAGATTCCCGCAGAGGAACTTACGGATTTATCAGCGGAACTTTTATTCCTTACGGAGAAAATCCTGCTCCCGGAGGAGATAACACGAGTCTAATTGCCGCTACTTACAGCCGGAATCCGGCAGAAGCATTCGACGTGATTATTCTCGATGCCCAGATGGCTGACCTGACCGATTATCGTACGGGTACCAGATCTATGAGTATTGATGTGTGGAGTCCTGCGGTCGGTACCGTGGTACAGATCACCCTGGAAAACAGTATAATCGCATTACCAGATAATTTTCCTACCGGGCGTCATAGTATTTACACCCAGACTACTACCGTTGCCCAGCAATGGGAAACATTGACTTTTAATTTTATCGAACAACCGGACCCGAGTGTATCGGACACAAACGTAGACCGGATAGTGCTGTTGTTTGCACCAAATACCAATACCGGTGATACTTATTTCTGGGATAATCTGATTGGCCCGGAACTGGCCGATGATCCTTGTGAAGGTGTAACCAGCTCGCCTAATGTCTTCAATGATTTTGAATGTAATCAGAATGTTAACTTTACCTTCTCTCACTCCGGGGTTAATTTCAGAAGAATTCTGAATCCGGATCCCAATGGTAATACTTCCGATTACGTAGCAACCTACACCAGAAACGCCGGAGAAATGATTGATGTAATCGTAGGAAGATTTGATGGCAATCTGTCGATTAATCCGACCAGCACGATTACGATGGATGTTTGGGATACTGCGGCCCCTACCCCGGTTCTGGTTTCTTTACAAAATGAAAACGGAGAGGTGATCCTTGAGATGACCCAGAATACGTCCGTCAGCAACGCATGGGAGACCCTGACTTTCGATCCGACTCCGGTACTGGAAGCGCAGGATATTTCAAGGTTTGCTATTTTATTCGATCCAAATACAACATCGTCTGATCTGTTTTACTGGGATAATTTCCAGCTAAACGGTGTAACCGCTATCACAGATCTTGAGGTTGTGACAGATTTTCAGGCTTCGCCCAATCCGTCACAGGGAGAAACTGTTTTTCAATATAATCTTAAAGACGCAGCCAACGTAACGCTTTCTGTCTTCGATATGAATGGTAAATTAGTAGATCAGATTCTTTCTGAAAACCAGGCGGCCGGTGCACATCAGGCTACCTGGATGGCGGATGATTTACCAAACGGAATTTATTTTTATAATATGCTGATTAACGGGGCAACGGCTTCCGGGAAGATAGTTCTGAATAAGTAATGGTAAAACAATAATTTCCCGATTTATGGCTGGCCCTTTTGATCCAAAATTTCGTTAAAAAGCCTCGCCGATGCTATGGCATCGCCTACGTTTTTTGCCTCATCTTGAACCAAAATTCCCTTGCCAAAATGCAGAACTTATTATTCGACCATTACTAAATAGACTTTATTCCAAAAAAATTGATTACTTAAAATTTGTTAACTTGAACCGGGTTAATGTTTTCCAGGGATTAACTACTGTCACTTTCGTGGCCACAAAAGCCCGAAACTGCGGAAATAAAGTTTTGTATCTTTGGTGCAATAAACCTAAAGTTTTTGCCTTTGGCATCAGCTATTCCGTGCAATCGGGATAACCCCAAATTACTTTTCTCGGTAAATATTTTCCCGGTTGGGTTAACAAATTTAATTTTCATTCCTAAAATAAATTTAAAAAACATGAAGAACATTTTACTCTTGGCGCTTTTACTGGTCGCTACCGTAGGGTTTAGTCAGGTAAGCTTGCCGATTGATTTTCAATCGACTACCATTGACTATGATCTGACGGATTTTGGCGGTAACGCCTCCAGTTTCGTAGTAGATCCAACTGATCCGGCCAATACGGTAGTTCAGTCTGTAAAGCAACTGGGATCAGAAACCTGGGCGGGTACGACGGCCAGCGATGCCGGTCTTACAGCAGCAATTCCTTTTTCAAACGGTAATACCAAAATGACCGTTCGCGTTTGGTCCCCCGACGCAAACATTCCGGTTCGTTTGAAAGTAGAGGATAAAACTGATCCGACCATCAGCGTAGAAACCGAAGCGATGACCACTACTGCCATGTCCTGGGAAACGCTCGAATTTGATTTCTCCAATGAGGCTGCCGGTACGGCGGTTATCAATCTGGCCAGTACTTACGATAAAGTATCCATCTTTTTCAACTTCGGCACCAACGGTGATACGGCGGGCGAAAAAACGTACTTCTGGGATGATGTAGCCTTCGCAGAAGGACCGGTAGTGGTCGTTCCGGACTTACCGATTACTTTTGAAAGTACAACGATTGATTATGATTTAGGGGATTTTGGTGGAAATGCTTCCGCCATTGTGGTTGACCCTACCGATCCGAACAATACGGTTGTTCAATCTACCAAACAACTGGGAGCAGAAACCTGGGCGGGAACAACCGCCGGTGGGTCCGGTCTGGCAAATGCCATTCCTTTCGCCGAAGGGCTGACTTCTATGACCGTTCGGGTCTGGTCTCCTGATGCCGGTATTCCGGTTCGTTTGAAAGTGGAAGATAACAATGATCCGACGATTAGTGTAGAAACCGAGGCAATAACGACTCAGGCGATGGCCTGGGAAACGTTGACGTTTGATTTTAGTAATCAGTCGGATGGTACCGCAGCGATTAATTTAGCCAGTGTGTATGATAAGGTGTCTATCTTTTTCAATTTTGGGACCAATGGTGATACAGCAGGTGAAAAAACTTACTTCTGGGATGACATAATGTTTGTAGAAGAACCAGTTACCGTGTTACCCGATCTGCCCATCACGTTTGAGAGTGCCACGATTGATTATGAATTAGGGGATTTTGGTGGAAATACTTCTTCTATCGTTGTTGATCCTACCGATCCCGCAAATACGGTGGTGCAGTCCACTAAAAATCTGGGAGCAGAAACCTGGGCGGGTACGACCGTTGCCGGGTCTGGCCTGGCAAATGCTATTCCTTTCGCCGAAGGGCTGACTTCTATGACCGTTCGGGTCTGGTCTCCTGATGCCGGTATTCCGGTTCGTCTGAAAGTGGAAGATAAGAATGATCCGACGATCAGTGTGGAAACTGAGGCAATGACTACTCAAGCGATGGTCTGGGAAACATTGACATTTGATTTTAGCAATCAGTCGGATGGTACTGCACCGATTAACTTAACCAGCGTGTACGATAAAGTATCTATCTTTTTTAATTTTGGTACCGACGGTAATACGGCGGGTGAAAAAACTTATTTCTGGGATGACGTGACCTTCGTAGAAGGCCCTGACGTAATTCTTCCAGATTTACCGATCACTTTTGAGAGTACTACGATTGATTATGATTTAGCGGATTTTGGTGGAAATACTTCTTCTATCGTCGTTGATCCTACCGATCCCGCAAATACGGTGGTGCAGTCCATCAAAAATCTGGGCGCAGAAACCTGGGCGGGTACAACCGCTGGTGGGTCTGGTCTTGAAAACCCCATTCCTTTCACGGCTGCTGAAACAGTTCTGTCCGTTCGGGTCTGGTCACCGGATGCCGGCATTCCGGTTCGTCTGAAAGTAGAAGATAATACTGATCCGACAATCAGTGTGGAAACCGAGGCGATGACCACTCAGGCGATGGTCTGGGAAACGTTGACATTTGATTTTAGCAATCAGGCGGATGGTACTGCACCGATTAATTTCGCCAGTGTATACGATAAGGTATCTATCTTTTTCAACTTTGGTACCGACGGTAATACAGCGGGTGAAAAAACTTATTTCTGGGATGATGTGGCTTTCGAAGAAGTTGAAGTAGCGCTTCCGGATTTACCGATCACTTTCGAAGACACAGATTTGGATTATGGTTTAGCGGATTTTGGTGGAAACGCCTCTGCGATTGTTGTTGACCCAACGGACCCCAATAATACAGTTACACAATCTACCAAGCAACTGGGAGCGGAAACCTGGGCGGGAACGACCGCCGGTGGGTTAGGTCTCGAAAATGCCATTCCGTTCACAACTGCTGAAACAGTCATGTCCGTCCGGGTATGGTCACCAGATGCTGGTACTCCGATTCGTCTGAAAGTAGAAGATAATACTGATCCGACGATCAGTGTGGAAACCGAGGCGTTGACCACTCAGGCGATGGCATGGGAAATTCTGACGTTTGATTTCACTAATCAGGCAGATGGTACCGCAGCGATCAATTTTGACAATGTGTACGATAAGGTTTCTATCTTCTTTAATTTTGGTACTGATGGTAATACGGCCGGTGAGAAAACCTATTTCTGGGATGATGTAACTTTCGGAGAATTGGTTGGAATTGAGGTACTGGACGCGGCGTCGAACGGTATTAAAATAGCTCCAAACCCTGCCTCCCGTGAGGTAAATATTGAATTTCCGGATGCACTGGACAGAACGGTCCGTATTCAGTTGCTGGATATGACCGGAAGACAGATTCAGTATTTTGAAGTTAACGAACAGCAGGCTCGTCTGGATTTGAATAGTACAAGTAATGGAATGTATTTGCTCCGGATTGAATCCAATCAGCAAGTTTACGTTCAGAAGTTGATGATTGCCCAATAACAGGGAATCACCGAATGATTTACATAAATAAAAATCCCCTGCGTTGTTTAACGCAGGGGATTCTTTTTTTATAAATAATGCCCATTAAGAGCTAAAAAGTATTTTGAAGCCACAAAGGACACGAAGAAAAAACTTTGTGTTCCTCGTGACTTTGTGGCAAAATTAAAACACAAAAGCACAAAAAAACTATATAATAATTTAGAGCTTCCGTACTAAAGTATCCAATTTACCCTATAAAATTTGAAAAGGTCGTCCTACTTTCATGACGATATTTTACTATCTTTAGCAGATAGAAATAGATGCCCATTCAAGGCACACACACAGCATCTATGTCCATTGTCGGTAAAAGCCGCCAACGGCACAGATGCGAGACCGTTAGTCACAATCAAAAGAAACTAAGATGGATTTTGAAATCAAAGAGGTGATTAGAAATAAGATTGAGTCAATTGAAAATTCTAATTTGAATGAAAAAGAATTAAAAGAATCAGTTGTTGAAATCTTAAATCCATTATTGGGAATTGTCGAATCTTATTAAGTCGTGATAGAAAATTATCTTATTAAGTCGTGATAGCTTTATACGATTAAGTCGTAGTAGTTTTTAAATTTTCACAAAGGAAAATCTTTTAAGCGAAAAAGCCTTTTCTTTGTTGAAATTAAGT
>CAKZUV010000066.1 GCA_937921555.1 uncultured Saprospiraceae bacterium | reverse complement strand
CCCGTTAATTTCTTACCATTTTTAAAGACATAGGCAGCACGATTACTCAGGCGTCCGTTTCTCCAATTAGAAATTAACTTGTCTCCATTTTGAAAACTATAAATCGCTTTTCCACTCAATCGGTTCATTTTCCAGTCTCCGTTTAATGTATCGCCGCTGGCCCAGGTAATCATTCCTTCGCCCTCACGCATTCCGCCGTCAATCTTTCCACTGAATACACTTTTGTCAGAACGGATCAGTGTTCCTTCTCCGTGCGGAATTCCGTTTTGCCAGTCCCCGCTATACAGTGCACCGTTCTTATATCGCATGGTTCCTTTTCCGTGGATAGAACCATCCATAAATGCGCCCAGATATTCGTCTCCATTTTCGAAGATCGCCGCTCCCTGGTCACCAATCATATCATCTCTCCATTCTCCGTCGTACGTCATTTTTTTGTTGACCATTTTACCGTAACCATGACGGTAGCCATTTTTAAAACTACCTTCATAATATACTTTACCCGACCAGGTCATTTTTCCTTCTCCGTTGGGTTTACCATTTTTAATGGCACCTTCGTAACTTCGACCATCTTCCCAGGCAATGTAGCCGTCTTCGCAGTTAAGGTCTACATCGACGCAGGTAGTTTCCACTACGCCACTATTCATCTGTGCCGGATATTTAACAATATACTGAGCAGACATAATACCAGGTACCGTAAATAGAAATAATAAAATCAAATTGGTTGTTAACGCTTGCATGGTGCTTATTTTATTTAAAAAAATACGGGGTTAAGAAAATCCGGGGGCTGGAAGGAAGGGAATTTTTTCAGATAACATCTATAAAACAAAAAGCGTACCGTTCAAAAAAAAAAGTCCCTGCCGATCATACCAGCAGGAACTTTCCTTAAAATATTATCTAATATTAAAATTTATTTCTAATTAACTATCAGCTTTTTAAGTGAATCTTTTCCATTGATAGAAATTTTACAAAAATAAATACCCGAACTAAAATTCTGAGTATCTATCCGCAGATTTTCTCCGTTAAAAGGACGCTGATATGAGATCCGGCCCAATAAATCGTAGATGACTACCTCGTATAATTGCCCCGAAAAATCTTCGATCTGCAATTCTACGTAGTCACTTGCCGGATTTGGTACCAGCCGGAAAACAGGCCTGTCTGCCAGCTCTTCGGTATCTACTGTACCATCAGTGTTAAGATCCGTCTGGTAAAAATTCAAACCGCCTCTGAAATTTCCCAATAACAAATCCAGCACATTATCTCCATCAATATCCGTTATACTAATTCTGGATTCTTCTCCCACTCTGACATTGTCACCGTAGGTATCATCCACCAGCTCAAAAGCACCATCCAGATTATTTTCAATATTCTCATACCGGTAAATATTGCCCAGGTTACTGCCACAAAACAAAGTATAACTTCCGTTAAAATCCACAAAAAACGGTGCAGACATTCCTATATCAAATCCAAAAGCGGCTACATCTACTTCCCCGAAAAAAGGATTGTTAGGCGCACTGTCGTGAACGGGCTGAAAAACGGGATTGGTGGGCGTACCGATGTTTGGCAGATAATTCAAATTTCCATTTCGCTCTCCGATCACTAAATCCAGAGTTCCGTCCCGATTGATATCTACCAGCGCCGGCGTACTGTTTTGTCCCACATCGATTCCCAGATAATTGGGCGTGATCGTAAATTGAAAAGGATTGCCCGCACCCGCTGTGTTTTCTCCGTAGAACAACGATCCATTTTGATAACCGACCATCAGATCCAGATCGCCGTCTCCGTCCAGATCACCAAAAGCAGGTGCAAATCCCCAGGCATTACTGGCAAACTGAGAAAAATTTAAATAGTCATCATCAAAAAGTGTAAAGGCGGGTTCAGTCGCCGTTCCCGTATTCCGGTATAGAAATAACCGGGGGTCCCGTTCGTTAAAAGGCAGATAAAAGGTATTGGTTCCCACCAGAATATCCTGCAAACCATCCTGATCAAAGTCCACGAATACCGGACTGCTGCCACTGCCCATATCAACGGTATTATGGGTTAGTAAATCTTTTCTTTGGAAATTAAAATCGGGTACCGCATCCGTTCCGTCGTTGCGATAGTACCATAAATTTAAAAAATCTTCTACCCGGCGGGGCGAATTGGGGGCGGCCAATAAATCACGTTTTCCATCATTATTAACATCCACAAAAAAGGAAGCGGGAAAGGAAGGCAGATCCACCGGAACGTCGGTCGAAGGGTAATTACAATCCTGGCTGGTCATTGTCGCCATATCCGAATCCCCTCCATTTTCTAATAAAGTCAACGCATCAAATGAAATATCGCCCAGTACCACTTCTTTGTCACCGTCTCCGTCGTTGTCAAAAGTCAGGATCGTAGATCCCGCGTGCCGGGTATCACCCTGTAATTCGGTCAACCCGTCACAGCAAGCACCCGCCTCCACCGGTAAACAAACGCAGGTGGAAAGGCCGTCTTCAAAAATACCTCCGAAGCAATCTGTTTCCCGGTCAAAGCGCAAACTATCCGGACCAAAACCATCTTCGACGGATTGGTTGGTAAAATATTCCATATAACCGCCATTGACACCGAAAGAAATAATGTCCATATCGCCATCTCCGTCAATATCATCAATGGCCGGTAAATCCTGTGACGACACGTATAAATTGGTAAAACTTCCATTAGCCAGCCGGAAAGGAATTACATTGAACTGAAACTGCGGAAAATAAAAAGGGGTAAATTTTAATTCGCCGTCTTCATAAAATCCCCGCAATACTTCCACCCCGGAAATACCGGGCGTACGGGCGGCGGTAAAAATATCCATAGCGCCATCCTGATTAAAATCCCGTAACAATACCCAATCTACCAGATCCGGAAAATTTTCCGCGAAGCGGGGCGCGTACGTATATTCGGGCTGGTTGGCAATCCCGTCGTTTAAATATACAATGGATACATTTCCACTACGGTCAAATACGTAAAGATCCATCAGGCCATCATCGTTAAAATCCGCTTTGGAGACCTGTGGAGTATTGATCCCTCCCGTCCACGGATTTTTAATCACCGTATTATTTATGGTAAAATCAAAATTCAGGGGCGGTAAACGTTGTCCCGTTAACAGGGCAGCCGAACCGATAAATAATATTGAAAAGATAAAAACTCTGATAGAAATCATAGACTAACTTTGGTGGTACGAGAATAAATTTGTTACTTGGAATTTGGAAATAACTTCTTGTACGAATCAGGAGTAAAATTTCAAATTAAAACTATAAAAAGGCTTCGGAAGATGCTTCTTGCTTCTTGCCGCTTGCTTCTTGCTATTTGCTTCCCTCAATCGCGATAGAAGGGAGCAAGAAGCAAATAGCGAGCAGCAAGAAGCAAAAATATTCCAAATTCAATTGAAAGATAATGTTTCCTTTATAGATATATTTATTTCCAACCCCTGATTCGCATTGCTGGTAAAAATACACATTACATAATGAGAAACCACTACTTACGCTTTTTGTTGTTTTTGATTTGTACGCTAGTTTACAATAGCGTAATTGGACAAACTCCGGTTTCCCTCACGGATTATCAACTCCGGATGGAAAAAGACGTCTTAATATTTAATGCTCCGGGCGTCAATGGGACCGCTACTATCAATATCAGCGGTAACGATGATCCCGTTTCCCTGAATTTTATAAACGGACAAGCAACCTTTCCTTACCCAGTAGATCAAAAGGGGAAACTGCTTTTACTGACCCACCAAAATAACGCCGGTAAAAAACAATATAAAATGGTCCACGTGGCCAAAAAGTCAAACGGTACGCATCGGGTCCGGCATATCCCAATGTGGTTATCCGTTGTTCCGCCGTTGATTGCCATTTTGCTGGCTTTGGTATTTAAAGAAGTCGTCGTTTCTCTTTTTATTGGAATCTGGGCGGGCGCCTTTGTGGCGGGCGGACTGCGGATTGAATCGCTCTACTATTTTGTAGTTTCTATTTTTGAGGTAGTAGAAAAATATGTGGTAAAAGCACTGGCAGATTCTTCCCATATTTCCATCATTGTTTTCTCATTGATGATCGGAGGAATGGTCGCTATCATTTCCAGAAATGGTGGTATGGCAGGCGTCGTACAATCGCTGTCCCGTTACGCCAAAGATGCAAAAAGTACGCAGTTTATTACATGGTTACTGGGCGTTGCAATCTTTTTTGATGATTATGCCAATACGCTGATCGTAGGAAATACCATGCGTTCAGTCACCGATAAATTTAAAATATCGCGGGAGAAACTGGCGTACATCGTAGACAGTACAGCGGCACCCGTTTCGGCCATCGCTTTTATCACTACGTGGATTGGTGCCGAGTTGAGTTATATTGCCGATGCTACAGCGACTTTGCAAGGATTTGATGCGGGTATGACACCTTATGCTTTGTTTGTAAGTTCATTACGCTATTCTTTTTATCCGATTCTCACCCTGATTTTCATTTTAATATTAATATTTACCCGCCGGGATTATGGTCCGATGCTGAAAGCGGAAAATCGCGCACGGACTACCGGACAGGTAAGCAGTGCCCGAAACGAAGATGAGGACGAACCGGACATGGAAGATTTGTCACCGGTGAAAGGCGCTCCGCTAAAATGGTATAATGCTGCTATTCCGGTTTTTGTAGTTATTTTACTAACTATCTTTGGATTGATTGATACGGGAATTGCTTCGGTCTACGGAGAATTAACGAGTCTTGAAAATCCGGTAATTCCTGCCTCCGAATCCTGGGGAGCGGTCTGGCCGTTGATGTACCATCTGAGTGGTGAAGATGCTTCGTTTTTTATGCGGGTTGGAAAATTAATCGGTAGCTCTGATTCGTACGTAGCTTTGTTGTGGGCTTCGTTTGGTGGTTTACTGGTGGCCATTTTGCTGACCGTCGGACAGAAAATCATGAAGCTGGTGGATACGATGCACAACATGACCGTTGGTTTTAAAACCATGTTGCCCGCGCTGATTATTCTGACACTCGCCTGGTCGCTGGCCATTACGACCGAAGAGCTACACACAGCAACTTATATCACCAACCTTTTGCAGGACAGTCTGAGTCCTTACTGGATGCCAGCGATTATTTTTGTACTGGCGGCCTTCATTGCTTTTTCGACGGGATCGAGCTGGAGTACGATGGCGATTTTATATCCGATTGCGATTCCGACGACCTGGGCAATTTGTCAGACACAGGGAATTGATCCGGATATCAGTATGGAAATATTACTGAACGTGATCGCAACGGTACTGGCCGCTTCGGTGGTAGGTGATCATTGTTCACCGATTTCGGATACGACGATATTAAGCTCGCTGGCCAGTGATTGTAATCATATCGACCACGTACGGACGCAACTGCCTTATGCACTGACGGTGGGTACGACGAGTTTGATCGCGGGTAGCTTGGCGACTTTTTTTGGTGGTGGAATTTTGATTTGTTTGTTGTTGTTGGTTGTGAGTGTGGTGATTTTGTTTGGGATTGTACGGAGGTTTGGGAAGGTGGCGGGGTGAGGGTGTTGATTTGTTTAATCGTTTAGGTATTTATATCGTCTCAAAATAAGTTGTCAGTTAAAAAATAGGATTAGTATAAGTTGCCTGTCACAATTCTTGGTTTAAAATAGGTTGTCACTTGTCGTGATTGTTTCACTATAGGTTGACAGTAAAGTTAATTATTCTTCTTTATTAATCAAAGGAGTTCTTAGTCGGGTGTATAGGTATCCAGCCCTGCCACCACCTCCTGGAGTTGCCTTTCTTTCCAGTAATACTTCCAGTGTTTTTTCAAACGTCCTACGCGATGGTGTGCATCATTGGGCGTCAAATAATCAATCGAGCTATGTGGCAATCTTGCGTTGTAGTAGGTAACTGCTCTTTCCACCGTAGCTTGAGCTTTTTCAAAACTTGTAAAATGCTCGTCTAATCCAAATACATCTTTGAAGGTTCTATTCATCCTTTCAGCTAATGGATTTTCTAGTGGGTCACCGTTTTCTGTCATGCTGATTATTGCCCCGGCTAGTTTCAATTTCTTCGTATATATTTTCGAACAGTACTGACTACCCCGGTCGGTATGATGCATTAATTTACGGTCTGGATAACATCTGTTTTCTAGCGCTTCATCTAATGCTTTTACACAAAATTTCGCATCCATTTTTCTCCCAAAATTATATCCTACTATCTTGCGGCTATAGGCATCTGTAATCAACATTAGATAACAGAATACATAACCAACTCGTATGTAAGTTATATCTGAAACCCAGAGTTGTTCACTGCAATTTATACGTAAATCCTTCGCTTTATTCGGATATACTGGTAGTTCATGCTTGCTATCAGTCAGTTTCGGTTTACGTTTTCGCTTCTTGATTAACAGTTTATTATCCCGCAGTACATCAATGAATTTTTGGATACCAAACTTAATTCCATGCCCTAATAATTCATCTTTCAAAATCAAAAATAAACGCTTTGCTCCAACTCGTTTTGCAATACGTCTTTCTCGCTTTACCAACTCAACAATTATACTACTATCCAGTAATTCCTGTTCCTTTTTTTTCTGTGCTTTTTGATAGGCTTGTCTTGTTTTTCCAGCCAGTCCGCATAGTACACCCAAGCCAACTTTGGTGTAATATGCTTTCATCTTTTGGACTGATTGGACCCAGACTTTTTTCTAATCTGAATATTTAATTCTTCTTCGGCCACATCAAACATCGTCTCTAACATCTCGATCTTTAGCTTTGCTAATCGAAGCTCTTCTTCCAGTTCTTTCTCTCGATCTGTAGATTGTTTTGATGAGTCTTTTGGATTTTCCATCTCGGTAGATTCTTTTTCCTGGCTCCTTAAATACCAGCGAACAAATTCTTTAACTACGTCTCTGTTCCTTAAGCCATTTTCTTCTGCTAAGATACGATAACTCGCTTCTCCAGCAAGGTAGGACTTTGCAATTTTTCGCTTTAGATCCGCTGGATAACGGCTATAGCTCTTTGTACGTTTCTTGATTTTTGTCACAATTTTGAATATTTTAGTGACAACTTATAGTGAGACAATACATTTAATCGTTGATTTGTTTAATAAATAATTTAAGATTTTACTTGTTTTTTTTTCAACGAGCGAAGCGATTTGATATTTTAAAGGGAGGGTGTTCAATTAAGTGTGTCTCAAAAATAACAAAATAAATAACTTAAATTTGAGACATGACAATTAGAAAAGAAGATTTCAAGAAGGAAAAGGTAGGTTCAGAATCATTTGATTACGCAGCCTACGAGAAAGAAGTG
>CAKZUV010000065.1 GCA_937921555.1 uncultured Saprospiraceae bacterium | reverse complement strand
TATTTCTCCCAGATTGATGCTCTGATTTTCACCCAAATCCACGACGGGAATTTCGGCAGCAGTTAGTAATCCGGAGGTCGTAGCAGAACAGCCATTTTCATCGGTAGCTACGATTTCATAATTGCCTTCTGATAAGTTGGTAAAGGACGAATCGCTGGTAGCCTCTCCACCGTTTAAACTATATTGGTAAACACCCGTCCCACCACTGGTTTCTGTGATATCAATAGATCCGGAAGCCAATCCGGAACAATCCGGATCTGAAAAACCGGCGACTATAGAAATAGGTACAGGTGCATTAAGTAAAATATTTTCATTAGCTGTACATCCTTTACTATCTATCACTGATACCACATAATTTCCGGGAGAAAGTCCACTGATTGTCGCACCATTTCCACCATTGTTCCAACTGTAAATATATCCACCGTTGCCCCCCATAACGTTTGCGGTAATCAAACCATCCGAGGCTTCCGGGCAGGAAACACCAAATCCATTTTGATCCGCAGGAATCAGGTCTACCACTATTTGATCCGGTTGTCCTACGCCTTCTACAATAAAATTAAAATTGCCAAAATTATCTTCGATCGTTATACTGTAAGTTCCCGCTGACAAACTAACCAGAGATGTATTAAAATTCAGAAATTCAATAAATCCCGTCCCACTAAATGCAAATCCATCCAGCTGCTCCCAGGAGTAAGTAAAAGGAGGTGTTCCATCTGTGACGATAAAATCAATTTGGCCATTGCTCTCACCGAAACATTCTACGGGTGCTATTTGTGTCTCCGACTGAATATTGCAGATAATCACCTGCAGATCAAGATTAACAATACTGTCACAATCACGGAAAGAAGGCAACATCTCCTGATAACTACCGGAAGTGGTAAAAGGCAAATTACCGATAAAAAAAGTGTCTTCTTCGCAGAGCGATAAATCCAGGCTTGAAACGGGTGTAAGCTGTTCCACCAAATCAACCGTAACGAGGCTATCACAACCTGCCTGATTTTGCAATGTGAAATTATAAAACCCCGTTTCACAAATAAGTGTATCGGCCACGGCGAAGCATTCTCCCTCACAGACAATTTCCATTAAGTTGGTCGGAGGTACCGTTTCTACCAGAATATTCCGG
Organism: uncultured Saprospiraceae bacterium; assembly: GCA_937921555.1. GTDB lineage: Bacteria > Bacteroidota > Bacteroidia > Chitinophagales > Saprospiraceae > JALZUU01. The sequence goes on along the minus strand of CAKZUV010000065.1, from coordinate 27,471 downwards.
CAGGAAGGAGGACCTTCTTCGCAACGGTTAGCAGAAGTCACACAAAGATTGTAAGAGCCTGTTCCTGGAAAAACAACTTCGATGGTTTGACTACTATCCGCCAGCGCAGTTCCATTGAGCGTCCAGCTAAACTCCGTCGCTCCAACGGGAGCCTCAACGGAATAGGTCAGCGGAAAATCAGGACAAGCGATTTCCGGTCCGGTAATTTCTCCGCTCTCCTCGATGGGCAGCACGCTGGTGCTGCCGGAGAGGACGGTAAAAGTCCAGTCGCAATTGTCTCCGAATCCTCCATCCATCACAATGTAATAATATTGTCCAATAACCAGCGGTTCATTGTTAAAGATCGTACCACTTTGACCATCTCCGATGATCCCCGCAGCACCCCCAAAACAGTTAGAGATCCGGCGAAAATTCTGGCAATCAATCCCTTCGTAAAGCCCGAATTCTAATCCAAAACCCTGCTGACAATTACTTACTGCCAGATTAACTGACAGATTTGTACTTCCCGCGATAAAGGCGATCCATTGCATATTGTGAGCTACAAAAGTACACTCACCCGCAAATCCCGGAGGTGCTTGTCCGACAATGTTGGCATTATGCCGTCCCGTAAAGCCATCAATATCACAAATTATGCAGGCCTGATCACAGAAAGAGGTCATGGTTGGCGGATCAGTACAGGGTTCTGGTTGGCCAGCCAGGGCAAAAGAACTGAAGCAAATAATGATGAGTAAAAATAAACGCATATCTCAAAGATAAGTAATCCATACGAGATACGGTATTAATTTATTTTTTTTGTCATAGAAAAACCAAATCAAAAAGAAACGGTAGAATGATCCTCATTCTACCGTTCGGGTATTTTATTAAAGCTGTTTAAAGTGGATGCAAAATAACTGCAGCTTCATTTTTTGAATAAAATTAGTTGGCGGAAACTGGTACGTTCGATTTCACGTGCAGGTCCATTTGCGGGAATGGAATACCGATACCAGCATTATCGAATTCTTTTTTGATATTTTCCATCATGAAAAAGTATACATCCCAGTAGTGCTCACTTTTTGCCCAGGGCCGGACGGTGAAATTAACAGAGCTGTCAGCCAGTTCGGCAACAAAAACATCTATCGGCTTTTGTTGTAAAACCTGTGGACAACGTTTGGCTACGTCCTGCATAATCATACGTGCCTTATCAATATCGTCATCGTATCCAATTCCGTAAGTCATGTCTACTCTGATTTCTCCCTGTCCGGAGATATTGGTAATAATACCCGAAGTAACCACGCCGTTAGGAATAATAATTTTCTTATTGTCGGGAGTGATGAGCAGGGTATTAAAAATTTGCACTTCGTCTACCACTCCAATATTTCCACTCAAATCTACCAGATCTCCAACCTTATAGGGCTTAAAAATAAGGATCATAACACCACTGGCGAAGTGTCCCAAACTACCTTGTAAGGCCATACCGATAGCGAAAGCCATAGCCCCAAAAATAGCAACGAAGGAAGTCGTTTCAACTCCAAACATTCCTGCGACACTTAATAAAAGCATTACTTTCAATCCTACGCTGACAAGAGACGTAAGAAAAGGAGTAATGGTAGGATCAACTCCACGTTTCTGCATCATGCTTTTTACAATACCGACGATCCAGCCAATAATCATAAAACCAATAATGAGGGTAATAATAGCACCAATTACTTTGGGAGCATATTCGGTAATCATTCCAGATAACTTTTCAGCATCAAATAAGTCTGTCATTTCAAATATTTTTTTAAGGTTTAGAATAGAATAAGTTCGTATTTTGTACTTATGACGAGAAGTTTAACAAAAGTCAACATAAACAATTATTTTTTAATAAAAAAAATCATTCTTGGATAAAAAGCCCAAAGTTTCGCTCACTCAAAGTCAGGCACTGATCCGGTTACAGAAGTATTGTGCCTATCAGGACCGCTGTCATAGTGAAGTCCGGTCCAAAATTATGGAGGTAGGTGTTTTTGGGGAAGACCTGGAAAATATCATTGTGCTATTGATTGCGGATAATTTTTTGAACGAAGAACGATTTGCCCGCTCATTCGCCAGAGGAAAATTCAGGATTAAAAAATGGGGCCGCGTCCGGATTAAGCAGGAATTACGACGACGGAAAATATCTCCTTACTGTATCAAAAAAGCCATGGAGGAACTCGAAGATTATGACTACGATGAGAAGTTGGTGCAGGTATTAGAAAAAAAAGACCGTACGCTTCGGGAATCAGATATGTGGAAGCGCCGGGGAAAACTGGCGGAACATGCGATCAGAAAAGGGTTTGAGACGGGATTGGTCTGGGAAACGGTTAAAAGATTATGGCCGGTTTGATTCCTTAATGTAAGAGTTTGTCTAAATCAGCTTACTGACTTTTGCACTTTATTGGATTTTTATTTTAATTAAAAAGTCGTATCTTAGTTATGTGCCACAATTTTACGTGGTATGGTTAAATATTCTCATTATGAAAAAGAAAAAATTACAACTAAGTACCATCAAGGTAAAGAGTTTTACCGCTATTCTTCCGACGGAGCAACAACGTACGGCCAAAGGTGGTGCGGCGATAATTGACGACCGCATCAGAAATGGTAAAGGTTCATGGACTGAGGTAAAATCCGGAAAATCATCTATTTCTGATCCTACCCTTGACACCAGATTATAAGCAACACTTATTTGGTAGTCTGATAGCGATTCGCTACTACCGTCCCAAAAGGAATGTTATTGATTTTACTTTCGATCCAGGAAGTAAAATCAAAATATTCCAGTAATATTTTTTCCGAAGGTTTTCCGGCAATTTCTTCAATGGCCGTTTTTAGTCCTTCGTGTGCCGCTGCCACGCTGGCCCGGTCATTTCCTTTTACAACTTGCTGAAAAAATTGCAGAAGTGTTTTCTCAAATTCGTAGACCTGATTTTTTCGTCTCAGATAACGATACGTATTCTTAATCAGTGATTCCAGCAACACGATATTTTCCATCTCGTAATGAATGATCAAATTGAGCATCCGGGCCAGACTTTGCAGGTCTTCGCGTTCAATACTACGTGGCAGATTCAGCCAGAGATTCAGATATTCGAGGGCCACATCGTAGTTCTCTTTTCCAAAACTAATGTAAAAATACTGGAAGTAGAAGCTGCCCCGTTCCAGAGATTGTCCTTCATATTTCGGGAGATTTTTCAAGTGCTCCTGCAATATATTCCAGCCTTCTTCAAACGCTCCCGTCTGAATACACAACCGAAAACTAAGCGCATTATAATGTTTAAAAATCCGAAAGTCATCATCCTTTGAAACCCCTTTTAATTCCTTGAATATCAGCAAATTAGACTTCACTTCTTCGTACTTCCCCAATAATCCACAAGCTAAAATCAAATTGGTCATCCCATAAATGTAGGCAGATTTATCTTCCCGCAAGAGCAGTGGATATTTTTCCATCAGGGTAATCTGGGCCACGCTGAATTTGTAAAAATCTTCGTATTTCAACATGGAATAAGCAGCATTACTGTGAATTCTGTAATAGAGGATTCTAGCCCTGACAGAAAGTGTTTCTTCAGGAGATTTCAGTAAAGGGTGATTCAATATTTCGTTCAAACGTTGCTGCTGATCCGCGCTCCGCAAGACCGCATATTTTCGACGACTGATAATCAACCGATAAAGTATTTGCTGATAAGCAGAAAGGTTTCTGATACGGGCGACGTGGCCCTGCTCTTCGGCATCCATATTCTCCAGTTCAGCATCCAGAAAAGCAATGTCCTCCCGGGCGTACGCAATCTTTTTTCTCCAGTTGAGAATTTCTATCAATTCCAGGAAGAGCTCATAAGATTCTCCGATTTTTTTTCCTTTGGCCAATAGTTCCAGGCACTCCCGGTAGTGAGAGCGGTTGTACAAAACGTGGACTTGTTGTAAAAGGTTATTTATTTTATAAACAACAGAAGTACCTTCGTCGTAAAGCTGTAACGCATTGAGGATGGCCTGGTAGAGATATGCTTTGAGTTGAGAATATTTTTTACTGGTAATTTTCTCGTCACCGTACACCTTTTTCTTCAGTTCCGGTTCGTCCTGATGATCTTGTGCGGCAATCGTCTGAAAAAGCAATAAATATTTTTGGTCATTACGGGTAGCCTGCCGTTTCAGGTGAATAGAAATATAGCGGAGTTCCGGTCCGGAAAGCGCGTGAATCAGGCGAAATAACTTATCAGATGGCGTTTTAGACATAGATTTCTGTCAGGTATTATACAGGAAAGATAGATAATTAGAATGGCAAATCAAAATCAGAAACCTGACTTATAAGCGATATTTGGTTTGTTTGAGCGCATTTATCTTCTTAAAATTGTCTGGGAGCACACTTAATTTTTTTTGTGTGCGCTGCCCCCAATCGGTCGAAATCTATTAAATTTTTAATTTTAAAACTGCCCATTATGAATAATGCATCACAACCCCTGTCCTCTTCAGGAAACACGTTCCGAAAAAAAATTCTGCTCCCCATCATGGGAGGACTTAATTTTGAAAAGACAGAAGAAATTGTCAGTCTGCAGGCAGAAGGAAATTACACGCATTTGTATTTCAGTGACGGTCGAAAAATGCTGGTTTGTAAAACACTGAGTGCGCTGGAATCCATGATTGGAAATCCATTAAAATTTGTGCGGATACACCGTTCTTATACGATCAACATCAATCGGATTCAGCAGTACATGCGAGGAAAAGGTGGTTATGTAAAAATGGAAAACGGCCAGAAAATCGATGTCTCGGTCAGCCGCAAAAAACATTTTATGGAAGCATTGGGAAGTTATTTCGGGTAGCGCAAACTCATAGAGCTGCGCTACCCGGATTATCATTTCCATTTTATATTACAGCCCATGCTGGGATATTGCTTTTCGATGTTTTTTCCTTCCAGAATGGCATCAATAGCTCCCCGTAAATCTTCCCCGTTTAATGGGGTGCCATTACCAGGGCGGGAGTCATCCAGGCGACCCCGATAGGCCAGTTTGAGATCTCCGTCAAAAACGTAAAAATCAGGCGTGCAGGCCGCATCGTACGCTTTGGCTACTTCCTGATGTTTGTCGTATAAATAAGGAAACGGGAAACGTAGTACTTTTGCCACCAGACTCATCTTGTCGGGACTGTCTTCCGGGTGTGCTTCTATATCATTGGAGCTAATCGCAATGAAGGACACCCCTTTGTTCCGATACTCATTTGCGATCCGGACTAGTTCCGGATTAACGTGGATGACGTAGGGACAGTGGTTGCAAATAAACATGATAACCGTTGCCTTGTCCGATTTCAGGTCGTCGAGGGTATAGTAGTTTCCACTGACGGTATCCTTGATGTGAAAGTTAGGTGCCTGGGTGCCGAGGGGCAGCATTGTTGATTCTGTGAGTGCCATTTTATTGTTGAATTGTTGTAACGCTTCGCGGTTGAACCTGCCTTCCTTCGTCGGCAGGCAGGTTGTTGAATCGCTTCGCTTGTTGAAGTGTTTATACGATATCGAATGTATTTAATAACAGTTTAAAGGCAGTGATGGTTAATTCCGAAGACGTATTTTTTTATGATACCAATTTCGGGGGCAGTTTTGGCGCCATCGAAACCGGAAATATCCGTGTCCGTCAGACGGATTTTATACTGATCGGATAAGCGAGTAGCGAGTGGCAGATAGGACCAATGCCATTTTTCTTCGTTATAACCCTCGGGACGATTTGGGCCTTTGGGCGTGTATGGCTGACAAAAGCCGAAGTCCGCGGCGTTGGCAACCAGCCAGTCGTATTCTTTTTTACCTTTTCCTTTTTCAAAATAGGAATTAACGAAGGCATTCAGATCAATATCCGTTCCCCAATGATGACGGGACGTACCGGGCATAGAGCTGTATTCCAGTATTTTCAGGGCGCGTTGTACGGGATCTTTTATTTTTTCGGCGGCGTTGATATTTCCTTCCAGTAATCGTTTGCCATTCCATTTTCCTTCCCAGATCGCTTTCTGAGCGGAAAAATTCCGGGTAGCCGATTTGATGATTAGTTTGATATCTTCTTTTTGAGCAGCCTCGTACATGCGAATAAAAGCGGCGTAGGTTTCTTGGTGTAAAAGCTGGCCGGGACGATCCGCGTACTGGATTTCAATTTCGACAAAATCATTATCTTTTAACGGGTCAAATTTTCCCATCAGGTGGGTGGTAGCGATGGAAGAGTCCATTTTTATTTCCGGAAGAGAAGCATCCATGTCAGTAGTTTGATGATCAGAATGGGTGACCGCCGTTTGTTTCGCCAGCGGTGATGAGACCGTTTCATCCGCCGGAGCGGAGGTGGTGTTGCAGGCTACCAGCAGAAAGAGACAGGCACTGCCAATCCATAAAACAGTTTTCCTCATTTTATTTTTAGTATTCAAATTCTTTTTGTTTGTAAGGAAAATTAAACAGGCATTCTTCCTTGATCATTTTTGCGACCCGTGGCGGCACCATCTGTTCCCAGCCCTCCACGTTATCTTTGATCATTTTTAAAACTTCTCTCGAAAAAATGTGTAAATGTTCCTGTTGAAATCCTTCGATATCCACAATGTGTTTAGAATCCAGTAAGTGTTTATACAAAAATCGGATTCCTTCCGGGACTGGTAAATTTTTAGCGTTCATTAATTCTTCGCTCCCCTCCTGCATGGTCGGATAAATATACATTTTTACTTTCCGGGTAAAAAGCTCTCCGAAACTTGCCAGCAATCGGCCATCCCGGTTTTCAAAATATTTCGTGCTAATCATTTCTAACAATTCCCGTACACCGAGCACCAGTCCAAGGTTAGCGGGTTTATAATCTGCCAGATAGCGAACCAGTTTATGGTGTTCTTCGCAATTGGAGATGACCACCGTCTGATTGAGCGTACAGAGTAAATCGGCCCGATCCATAAAATCTTTTTCATCCAGTTCGCCATCCGATTTGAGGTTATCCATCGTAATTTCTGTCAGGACGAAAGCCTTGTCCGGGTCCGTCTCCGGCTCCTGAAAAAACTGGTCCCGGCTGGAGCGGATCATATCGATATTTACCAGGGTCGGCGGGCGGAAACTTCCGCGTACGACCAATACATTTTTACGATACAGAAATTCCGAAGCGTGCACTGAGCGGCCATCCGGTCCGAACATTGCTACATCACTCAATCCGTGTTTTACCAACATCAGGCACAGCCAGCGATTATCAACTTCCTCGAAATTTGGTCCGGACAATCGCAACATATCAATGGCTACCCGACCGTGCAATCCATCCATCAGCGACTGAATAAGCATTTCGGGATTTTCGTGATATTTATAACAACCATAAATCAAATTGACACCAAGAACTCCAATGGCTTGTTGCTGGAGGTGGTTGTCATTATCGAGCATTTTTACGTGGAGTACAATTTCGTTCGGCAATCCGTTTGGCGAAAGCTGAAACCGCAATCCCAACCAACCGTCGCCTTTGATGGTTTTGGTATAATTGATGGCAGCAATCGTATCTGCGAAGACAAAAAAGTTAGCCGTGGGGCGCTGATTTTCGAGTCGTTCGATCATCAGGTTGTACTCGTGATCCAGCATTTTATATAAACGGGATTCACAAACGTAGCGTCCGCTGGCCTCCAGTCCGTAGATTTTATCTGAATAAACTTTATCGTAGGCAGAGATGGTTTTAGCGATGGTACCCGCCGCTGCGCCTACCTGAAAAAAATAACGGGCGACCTCTTGTCCGGCACCGATTTCGGCGAAAGTGCCATAGATATTGTCATCCAGATTAATTTCGAGCGCTTTCTGCTCCGTTTCGAGTGCCTGTAAAGCCATGATGGTTTGAATATTGGTTGATACAAATTTAAGAAAAAACAATGGAATCGTTTGCCGGTACCGGACTGACGGTTCTCCTTAAAAGAACGTAATTTTGTATAGTAAGTTGCTCATAAGGTACTATACACTTTTAAATTTTATTTTCCAGAGCATAGATTTCCAAATTGGGATATGAGGCAGCTCTGCGCGAATAAAAGCGATTAATTCTTTGACAGAGTGTATTTCATTTTTCAGATTATCATATCCCAATCTGAATAAGGAGATACTTCTGGATTTTTTATTTTTATAGTTTTTCCAACTAATTTTTTCAGTTCTTTGACACTTGATGCCTTTTAAGATGGAGAGCACGTAACATATTGCAGTGACTCCCATCATCAGTTGTGCCTTCTTTTGATCGACAAGATTTAAATCTTCAAGATTAAATCCATTGGTTTTAGAGTGGTAAAAAAACACTTCAATTCCCCAACGTTTCGGAAAGCTTTCACTGATCCATTCAATCTCTTTTTTGTCAGAGATTAAAACCAACCATTTGTCTTCTTTACCATTTTGCATTCGACGCTTCGCATTATTTAAAAACACCGTGTAATATAGCTGCTCGCCTTGCAAGATAATTGGCACTTGAAAATAGCCTTGCTTATTTATTTTTCTTAAAATATGTCGTTCTATTTTTGCAATAACTTTATTCGAACTTTGGGAAACTTCACCCCAGTAATCCTGCCATCGAGCACGGATTACAAAGGAAAATCCTGCTTTTTTGAGAAAACTAAACCATTTTTCACCTATAAATTCTCGATCTCCTAACAATGTAATGTTTAAATCTGAATGATTTTGCCAGATGCTGAAAAATCGCTCCATGATATCAAACCGTTCCTGTTCCGATGTGTTACCTCTCTTATTGTACAATTGCCACAAAACTGGTACAAAAATTCCGTTTGGCAGCAACAAGCCAACATACAATACATTTATATTTTTTGAACCGATTTTCCAGTTTGTTCGATCCAAAGACATATAAACCTCTCCTTTAAAATCTACAAGATGAATTATCATCAGTATTATTCCGGCGCAAAAAGCATCAATCTTTTTGATCTTGAAAAATCGAATTAATCGGGTGTAGGCGGAGGGTAATTTATAATCTTTTACTCCTAACACACTACCTACTTCCGAACGACATTTATACAGACAGACCGTTCGGCATCTCAGAATGCACTGAACTAATAATAAAAATACTTTCACCACACATTTGCGGTGATTTGGAAAAAAACGGGTAATTTCACCCACTGGAGGGAGTTGGACTTTCATAGTATGCTTATGTTGTGGTAAACACAAACATACTCCAATTCCCTCTATTTTAATGTTTTACTCATAAAGTGTATAGTACCTTAAAGTTGCTCATTTAAATTTGAATGTTTTTTTATAAATAAAATTTCCGTGTCAGAAAAAAAGAAAGTCATTATTGTGGGAGGTGGAGCGGCTGGTTTTTTTGCTGCTATTACCTGTGCCGAGGCCAATCCGGATTTGTCGGTAACGATTCTGGAACGGGGAAAATCGGTGCTGGAAAAGGTTCGGATATCGGGTGGTGGCCGGTGCAATCTGACGCATGCCTGTTTCCAACCCAAACCGCTGACCAAGTTTTATCCCCGGGGCGAAAAACCGTTGTTGAGTCCTTTTCATCTTTTTCAGTGCAAGGATACGGTGAGCTGGTTTGAGAGTCGTGGCGTCAAGACGAAAACCGAAGCGGACGGCCGGATGTTTCCGGTGACGGATCGTTCACAAACGGTAATTGATTGTCTACTGGGCGCGGCACAAAAGGCAGGGGTAAGGGTATTGACGAGTACGCGGGTGACTAAAATATCGCTGGCAGATGATGCGTCGGAACAGTGGCTTGTAACTACACCGGCGGCTGATTACCGGGCGGATAAACTGATGCTCGCCACGGGTAGCAATCCCAAAATCTGGGCGATGCTGCAGGAGATTGGTCACCAGACTATTGCTCCGGTTCCATCTCTTTTTACTTTTAATATTAAAGATGAAAGGATCAAGGATCTGGCAGGTTTGTCCGTTCCTGATGCGCTGGTGAAAGTGCCGGGAACCAAATTATCTGCGAATGGTCCGTTACTGATTACCCACTGGGGACTGAGTGGTCCGGGGGTCCTTAAATTGTCGGCGTGGGGGGCACGGATTTTAAACGAAAAACAATATAATTTTAATTTACAGGTAAATTGGCTCGGCAGTGTTAATTACAACGAGGCGGCCGAACAGCTCAAAGTAATCAAGGAGGAAAACCGGTTGCGATTGGTTGTCAAATATCCTCAGTTTGATTTACCCCGGCGTTTGTGGCAGCGGATGATTAACGCGGCGGGGATCGGGGAAGATCGTAAATGGGCGGATTTGGGGAAGAAACAATTTAATAAACTGGTAACGGAACTGACGCAGGGGACATATATGGTAAAGGGCAAAAGTACGTTTAAGGATGAATTTGTGACGGCGGGCGGTGTTTTGTTAAAGGAGGTGGATTTTAGAAATTTTAAGAGTAAAAACTTTCCTAATTTATATTTTGCGGGGGAAGTACTGAATATTGATGCGGTGACGGGTGGGTTTAATTTTCAGGCGGCCTGGACGGGGGGATGGCTGGCGGGGAGGGCGATGGCGGGGGTTGGTAATGAATAATTTTTTTGATGGGTCAGGTGATGGTTTTAAGTTTTTTGTCGCGCAGAGAGGCAGAGGGCGCTGAGCGGACGTGTATATCTTTACCGTGTATATCTACTAACGTGTGATATGTTTTTTGAGGTTTTTTGTCGCGCAGAGAGGCAGAGAAAACGCAGAGCGAACGTGCAAATCTTTTTCGGGTATTCTTTTATTGTGAATTTAGTTTTGGTTTTTTGGGTGGGTTTATCTTTTTTTATTTGTGATTAACAATTTTACTTCTTCTTTGTTAGGAGTTTCCGGGATCGACTTTACGAGGCTAAAGGCAATATTATTCAGATAAAACAATATGGACAATAACAATAGAAACAGAGATTCATCTCTCAAAAATATCAGACCTGCGATACCGGTGATTATTGAAGAGGCGGCTACTTCGGTGGAGGAACGTTTTCAGAATACTTGTTTGCGTCCGGTTTTAAAGTTGCAGCACGATTTATTGATAGCTGTTTTTAGAAGTTATCTGGAATTGCGGAAAGGTAAGTTTTATGAGTTATCGAAACTTAAGAGGCTGGAATATATTGAGCATGCGATCCGGAAGGATTTAAAGTTTAAAAGTTTGCTGATCGGTATTGTGGCGGGACAGTTTACGGTGGAGGAATGGAAAATGTATCAGATGCATGAACGGGAGTTGAGGAAACGGGTGACGGGGTTGCTGGTGCAGCGGATTCAGGATGGGTTTGAGGGGTGAGTTTTTTTGTCGCGCAGAGGCGCGCTGAGTGGACGTGTATATCTTTAGCTTGTATATCTGTTAGCGTAGATTTAAGGTTGTTTTAGTTTTTGTCGCGCAGAGGCGCAGAGACCTTTAACGTGTGTGTGTGTATCGTCTATAGCTTATATTGTCAATCTTATATTTTTGTTTACAGTGGATTTTATTCTTTAATAAAAAATTAACAGCAGCAATTGATTTAAGTCGTTATCTTTAGCGGCAGAGTTCTCTGGGAGACTCGCGATAAAGGGGATTATTATTTTTTAAGTATAAAAATTATGCGAATTATATTTTTTCTGATGGTTATTTTTTTGGGTGGAATGGTCGGCACGGTGCGGGGGCAGGAAGTACTGGATTGGGTGACGTTGGCCGATGTGACTTTTGAAAAAAAGTATTCGGAAGAGTTAATGCTGGAGTATGACGTGGCGACGTTTGGAGATTTAATTAAACAATTTGATGGGAAAGAGGTACAAATCTCCGGTTATGTGATTGCGCTGGATGCGTTGGGGGTGAGTTTTGTGTTGTCCCGAAATCCGAATGCGACCTGTTTTTTTTGTGGTGGCGGTGGTCCGGAAACGATTGTAGACATTAAGGTGAAGCCTAAGGCATTAAAGCGTTATAAGATGGACGAGCGTAAAACGTTTAAAGGTATTTTGAAAATGTATCCCGATAATTCGGGTAGTTTTATTTATCTGCTGACGGAAGCGGAGCCGATATGAACATTTAAGGTCGTTTAGTCCGGTAAAATCTGTTTTCAGAAATAATTTATCTGTATTTTTATTAAGCGATAACTAATCGGTCAGATGCGCTTCAAAGCAACCGGAATCAGCGCGAAAATATTTACGGTTCATCCCTGATAAGATTTTATAGATAACCCCAGAAAGCCATATTTATGGTGATGTCCACGACTTTGGTTGTGGGCATTTTTATTTTGCGGTGGTATCACCGAAATGTTCATCTACAATTTTTAGTAACTCCTCTTTTTTGAGGGGCTTTTCGATAAAATCGCGGACCACCTCGTCGCTCAGTTGTTTTAGCTTATCCTTGTGGGAATCAGAAGTTGTTAAGAAAACGATGACGACTTCGGCTTTTTTGGAGTCGGGTAGCTGATGGTATTTTTCAAGAAATTCAAAACCACCCATGAGGGGCATATTAATATCCAGAAAAATAAGACTAGGCGTGGGGTACTCCCCTTTTCTGGTCGATTTAAATTTGCCTTTTTTGTTAAGATAATTCAATGCTTCCTGACCGTTCAGTGCAACGTGTACTTCTTCGGCAATATCAAGATCATTGATTAGCTCTTCGTTTAAGAAGTTAGTGGTAGCATCGTCATCTACCAGTAAGATGCATTTTATTTTTTTCATTAATCCTGCTTGTCTAATAGTCCGGTTATTTTTGGGGTTGTTTTTTAGGAATGGTAAAATATACGGTCGTTCCTTTTCTAAATTTTGAGTCCACCCAGATTTTACCCTGGTGATTTTCTACAATCCGTTTACAACTGGCCAATCCGATTCCCAGCCCCGCATAATCTTTTTTGTTGTGCAACCTGGTAAAGACTTCAAATATTTTTTCCTGGTGTGCCTTGGCGATTCCGATACCATTATCTTTTACGTAAAACTCCCAGTATTTGCCTTTATTTTGGTAGCCTATTTCAACAATCGGGCGAATACTTTTTTTATGATATTTCAGACTATTGCTGATCAGATTCTGAAATAGCATACTCAGTTGATTATAATCACCCATTATCTTGGGCAATCGTTTGATGACCAACTCCGCATTATTTTCATCAATACTGGTCGCTAAGTCAGCAACGACTTCCTTTACCAATTTGTTCGAGTTAATCGCATGATATTTTTGAATTTTCCGGCCAATTTCTGAATGAATGAGCAATCCGCTGGTGACCTTTTGCATTCGGTTGGACGCTTTTTCGATAAATTCAATGTACTGATTGGCATTTTTATCCAGCGAGGGACCATGCTTTTCTTTTAACCGCTCGGTAACGCTGGAAATGGTTCGCAATGGTTCTTTCAGGTCATGAGATGCCAGATAGGCAAAACGTTCCAGTTCCTGATTGAGGATACGCATTTCGTTCTCCGCCTTTTTCCGTTTCTCAATATCTACCATTACACAGAGATAATATTCTTCCCCTGCGATGGTCGTTTTAGTAATATTAGCATCAATCCATTTCACAGTTTTATCCTTACAAATATACCTTTTATCAATCCGCATGTGCGGTATTTCGCTCCCCCTTAGCTTTTCAAATTCTACGATACTAGGGTCAACATCTTCCTTATAGGTAATTTCTGTAAACTTTTTACCAATTAAATCTTTCGCATTATATCCCAGGATTCTCTCGACCCCTTTAGAAACATTGACGATAACACCCGTCGTATCTGAAAGCGTCAGACCAGTAAGCGCATTGTTGTAAATAGCATCCAGTCTGGCCTTCTGTTCTTCGATATCATCCTGTAGTTTTTTCTTTTCATTAATATCAAATATAATTCCCACTACTTTGGTAGGTTTGCCATTATGATCCCGCTGGGCCTGTAAGTTTATTCTGAACCAGCAATATTCCTTTTTGTTTGTTTTGAGTCTTAATTCCATTTCAAATGGCTCTTTCTCTTCCAGGTGGAGCCTCATATTCTCTTGAAAAGCTTCAATAAAACCGGGTTCAATCAGACTTAATAAAGCACCGTAAGAGGGATTCAGTTTTTTAGGACTGTATTGTAAAAGTTGGTAAAATTCGGGAGACCACCAGGCTTCGTCCTGGGTAAGGTCACTCCATTCCCAAAGGGCGGCCCCGGTACCTTGTACAGCGAGTTTGGCCCGTTCCTGGGTGATCAGAATTTTCTCCTCCATTCCTTTTATTTTGGTAATTTCCTGACTAACGCCCAGAATGGAATCAACTTGACTTTTCGGTCCCCAGGTATGTACCTTGTCCGTGGTACGCATCCAGATAAATTTCCGTGTTTTAAGATGAATGATGCGATATTCTATGGTAGTAGATTCTTTGCCTTTGATTTTTGCCACTACCCGTTCGTAATAGTCCATTACCCGCCCGTAATCATCCGGATGGATGATGTTAGGCAGTAATTCTGGTTGCATAGTAGCCGCTTCTTCCTTGGTAGCCCCGGCCGTTTCCCACAAAGATTTAGTGGTAAAAACAGTCCGTTGCTTTTTCACATCGTACACATAAATAGCTACCGGAGAATTTTGGGTCAGGTGAGCGATGTACTGATTTAATTTTGCTTTTTCATTAACGGTTTTCTTCAACTCGTTGATGTTGATAAAGTTGACCACTACTCCGGCGATCAGGTTACTTTGTGTCTGGTAAGGAAATATTTGTAACAAAAACCAGACGCCCTGATTGTTTTGAAATTCCAGTTTAAAAGGGGTCAATTTTTTGAGTACCTCTTTGGCATATTTCACCAGATGTTCGCCGCCCATACTACCGGAAAAATGATCGATGGATCGTCCTACGTCACTGTTGAGCAGTTGAAAATGTTCTTTGATGGCGGGGGTAAATTTCCGGATATTAAAATCCCGGTCGAGAAAGATCGTTGCAATGTTGGTGTTGACCATCAGGTTTTCGATATCCGAATTCGCCTCCAGCAACTGGATATTTTTTTCCTGCAATTCTGCGTTTACGGTATGCAGTTCTTCGTTCAGCGACTGCAGCTCTTCGTTGGTACTCTGTAGTTCTTCGTTGGAGGCCAGTAACTCTTCGTTGGTCGCCTGCATCTCCTCGTTGGAGGTTTCCAGTTCTTCGATAGACGCTTGTAAATTTTCTCTGGTTTCGTTGAGGGCATCCCGTAGTTCCTCCACTTCTTCGTGATTGATATTCGGGTTGGGTTGATCGAACTTTATCTCTTCTTTTTCATCCAGCGTCCGCTGGGATTTTTCAATAATAGTAATTAAAAAGCTGCGATAACTATTTCCGTCCAGGGGTAATACTTTCATGATCAGCCGGATTTTTTTAACCGACTTGTCTTTTAGTATCTGGATGTTTTTGTAAATAGGTTTAGCGTCCTTTTTACTCAGTTTTCTGATTCCCATCGTGACCGGAATCACCAGTTCTTCGGGTAATAATTTCAGTAGATTATTGGTAAATCCCTCGTCTGGTATTTGTAAATAATTTTTAAATTTTCCGGAAGTGTAGAGTACATCAAAATGCTCGTCTACACAAACACAGGCAGCTTCCATTTCCAGCATCAAGTCCCGGTTGACCGCCTTGATCGCTTTTTCTTCTACGCTAATGGTCTGTCGGGAACGTCTGACGGTACCCGGCATTTTACTATCCACCCGCCACGCATTGGATTCGATGTTGACCAGTTTGGTTGGCAGCACATTCCGGTAGATTTTCCATTTGGAACTTACGTCGTTAAAATTCTTGTTAAGTGCACCAAGACTTTCAGAACTTCCCATAAAGAGATAGCCATTTTTATTGAGCGCGTAATGCAGGCTGGCGAGGACTTTGTGTTGCACCGCATTGTCAATGTAGATCAGCATATTACGACAACTGATCAGGTCCATTTTATTGAAGGGAGGATGCAAGAGAACATCGTGTTTGGAAAAAATAATATTCTTCCGGATACTGGGCTGAATCTGAAATTTATTGTCTTTTCTTGTGAAGTACGTTGCCAGATGCTCTGCGGATATATCCGTGGCAATGTTTTCGGGATAGTATCCTTTGGTAGCAATGTCCACTGATTTACCATCGATATCGGTAGCGAATATTTTATACTTTACGTTGTACTTCTTTTTGGAAATATATTCATCAAAAAGAATCGCGAGCGAGTACGCCTCTTCTCCGGTAGAACATGCCACCACCCAGACTTTTATCGGTTGATTTTTAGATCGTTTTTCTTCCACAATATCCGGAATGACCTGATCTCTCATAATCCGGTAGGCAGCCGAATCCCGGAAAAATTTGGTAACACCGATCAAAAATTCATCTACGAGAATATGTTTTTCATCGGGATTTTCGTAGAGAAAATCAATGTAACTTTCGACCGAATCGCACTTGGTAATGTTCATCCGTTTGGCAGTACGGCGCAGCAGGGTTGGTTTTTTGTAAGAAAAGAAATCGTAGTTGGTGTGATTTTTCAGAATTTTCAGAATACGGTCAATTGACTCGAGGTTTTTACCTAGATCCACGCCGGTGATCGTACGGGCAAATTGCGGATGGGAAACAAACTGCGTCAATTCGTCCGGCATTTCTGCCGCAGTCAGGATGAAATCGGCCAGTCCACCATTGATGGCACTGCGGGGCATTCCGTCAAAACGGGCGTCTTCCGGATTTTGGATAATCATCGTTCCTCCCACCTCTTTGATCGACCTTCCCCCTTTTGTTCCATCCGATCCGGTGCCGGAGAGAATGATTCCAATGGCACGGTCTTTCTGTTCAATGGCCAGTGAGTGAAAGAAAATATCAATCGAAAAATTCAGCGTCGCACTGGACGGACGGTTGATCAGGTGAATTTTCCCTTTACTGATCGTTAAGTTTTTACTACCGGGGATCAAGTAGATATGATCGGACTTCACCTCTTGTTTATCCTTCGCTTCGGTCACCTCCATTTTGGTATGACGGGAAAGTAGTTCCGGCATCAGACTCTTGTAATCAGGGGAAAGGTGCTGAACAATAATAAAGGCCAGTCCGGTATCACTGGGACAATTTCTGAAAAAGGTCTCCAATGCTTCCAGGCCACCCGCTGAAGTACCTATACCAACGATGTAGAAGGAGGATTCTTTTTCCTGGGCAGGGAAAATTTCGGGTTTTACTTTTCTCTTAACAGGTGCCTTTTTTTTATTTTTCTGCTCGGCCATTTTATACTCGACATTTTTAGAATGAGGTCTTTATTTTACACTATTTGCAGCGTTTTTTAAAGTCATATAAACTAATTTGCTTATCTTTGGAAAGGTACAATTTTTTTTCCTAAATAAGAGATTTAGCCTGTAAATAATGCAAATTGAAAATCACCAACTTCTGCTGGATACTTATCGGATATTTCTTGATGCCGATATTCCCAAAGGCGGTAAAGCCATCATCAATACAGATGGCGTCATTCTGCGTGCAAACGACCGAAATTCAATTTTCTCACTGGAAGAGGGTGCGCTCTTATCCAGTATCCTGCCAGAGATTACGCAAGTGTTATCTCCCAAAACATTGCAAAAATCCATTACTCATAACAAAAGTATTCGTTGCGAAATAACTGTTGCTGAACGGGAAACAGACTATTGTTTTCAGTTGACCATCAGTCCTCTTATTGCCGAGGTAACAGCCCTGTTCCTGGTTGAGTTTACGGATATCACTCATTACAAATCCGCAGTAGTCACCGTTGAAAAGCAGCGTCGGCGGATAGAGGAGGAGTTGTTGCTGAGAACCCGGGAAATCGTACAAACCGATTTATTTACGAAAGATCACGGTGGTTTTCTGGCTAATTTCATGCGTGGTTTACGGCACGATTTACATTCCCCGATTGCACAGTTGAAGGATATTATCGACTATAACAGGACAACGGATGATCCCAAAAAGAAGGAATATTCCGCCCGGTTGATAGACGATTGCCTGGAAAAATTAAGTAACACTGCGCGGGGTTTTTCCGATTTTGTTGATCTGCATATTCTCCCCCATTCTAATATGGAAACTATCGAAATCGACAAACTATTTACGGAAGTCCGGGAATTACTGAGTGAAAATATTACCCGGACGAAGGCAAATATCTCGACCAATTTTACAGAAGCGCCAACATTTTTTTTTAATAAAATGATCATGTCGAGTATTGTCTATAATTTATTGAGCAATGCAATCAGATTCCGGCGAAAGGATACCGTCCCCGTTATTTTTGTACGTACTTCCACGGAGGGTTCTGATTTTATATTTTCGATCAAAGACAATGGACTGGGAATAGATTTAGCAGCGCATGCATCCAAGCTTTTTGTTCCTTTTCAGCGGCTGCATCCGGATGCTTCGGGTGGAGGTGTGGGGCTGAGTATGATAAAAAATGCATTGGTGGAGTACGGGGGAGATATTCAGGTGGAGAGTGCTATCGGAAAAGGCACGACGGTTCGGGTGTGTATTCCGACACAAAACAAATAAATTTTAAAATCAGAGTAAACCCTGTTGTTCTGCAAAATCCATTAACTGATGGGTGGTTTTCATTTTCAGTTTCTTCATCATATTTTTTTGGTGGGATTCAATGGACTGTTTGCTCATGTAGAGTTTAGTGGCAATATCTCTAATGGAAAAACCCCGGCCCAACAGGGTAATAATGTCCATTTCCCGTTCGGTCAGACTAGAAAAATGGAGTTGACTCCCGTCCAGTTCGAGTGAAAACTGATTTTCTTCGGGGCAGGATTTCAAGTCTTTCTGGTAAACGGAATTGCTGATGAACCGCTCATCCTTGTGCACCCGTTCGATCGCGTAAACAATCTCGTTCAGAGAAGCGGTCTTTGACAGATAGGCATGGACGCCAAATTCCATCACATCCTGAACCAGCTTCGGCATAGTGTAACTACTGAAGGCAATAATTTTGAGGTAATTGTGCTGAACCACCAGGTCTTTGATCAGCCGGTAGATATTAGTGCCCGGCAGATGCAGGTCGAGAAATACGGTATCCGCTCCGTGGTTCTTTTGCAATAACGTCAAAAGATCTCTCCCATCGTGCGCAATACCGATAATTTGTTTTTCAGGAAATGGATCAAACAGAGAAATAAACCCCTCAATAACAATGGGATTGTTATCTGTGATAATTATTTTGAAACTTCCATGATCTTTCAAATTAGGTTAATTGTTTTTAATTTTCAGTAGTACTTCTTCTACCAGTCTGTCAATCAGAGCAGCAATATTTTCTCCTGTTTTCGCACTGATGATTCCCTGCAGAGGAACTGGCAATTCTTCCCGCTGAACGCTGTTCAGTTCTACCTCGGTCAGCAGGTCTTTTTTATTTCCGATGATCTTAATAATTCCTCCCCCTACATTTTCACTCAGGTATTGAAGATCTTCCACTATATTTTTAAAAGTAAAGGGACGGGTAATATCAACGATATACAAAACTACTGTCTTTTTGGCAAAATAGATTTTAGGTACCTTCCGCTGCTGAATTTCACCTGCGATATCCCATAACTTGAGGGTTACCTGATGCTTTGCCAGTATTTTCTCGTTGACGCGCACCCCCATAGTTCCATAATACTTATTACTAAACTCATCGTGCATGATCCGGTTGAAGATAGAAGATTTGCCTACTCCAAAAGATCCCGTCAATAAAACTTCTACCGTCATGAAAAAAAAAATTATAATTTTTACTCTCACAGAAGATATTTATTCGAACAAAGGCAGAAAAATACTTGATTTATGTAATCACCATCCGTAAAGAAAAAAGTGTTTTTAAATATTTTTTGAGTATTAATGAGCTATGAATGCAAATATATGACCTTGAACGCCCAATTCCAGAACAAAATAAACATTTATATATTAATTGTTGGTAATATACAGATATTACAGTATTTTTAGATTTATTCAAATCTAGTAAATTTTAGAATAATTCCCGTTTTATTTTTGAGCCCTATAAAATTTAACAACCGTATTCCAACACAAAATGGGAGGAATCCCTGGCTGGCGAGTACATAAAAACAAGACATGAATAAGATAGAGCGAATTATCGGCATTGGGGCATCTGCCGGTGGCCTGAGGGCTATCACCGAATTTTTTGATCATATCCCAGACAAAACGGGAATGGCTTTTGTTGTGATCCAGCATTTATCACCGGATTTTAAGAGTATGATGAATGAACTGCTCGTCAAACATACGGGAATGGATATTCACATTATCGACAAGCCTACGGTAATTCAACCCAACAATATATATCTTATTTCCAGTCAATATAATGTCATCCTGGAAAAATTAATGCTGAAGCCTACCAAACGAAGTGAGGGCAACAGTATTAATTTACCGATAGATTTATTTTTTCATTCTCTGGGGAAAGAAGGAGGAAAAAATACTGTCGGCATTATTTTGTCCGGTACCGGATCAGATGGATCCAAGGGAATCTGGACCATTCAGAAGGCGGGTGGAATGGTGATGGTCGAAGATCCTCACCACGCACAGTTTGACGGTATGCCGATCGCGGCGCTGGCTTCCGGAAAAGTTGATTTTGTCTTACCACCTTACGCGCTGGCGCGGGAACTAATGCGACTGAATGAGCACAAAGAAAGAAAAACTACCTTTTTGATCATTAATCCGAATACGGACGATTTCCCCCCGTTATTCGACGAGATCATTACAGAAGTAGATAGAAAAACGGGGATTAATTTTAAAAATTATAAGTATAGCACCCTGATTCGCCGGATGGAAAAGCGGATGTTTATTACCAAGCAACAAGACCTGTCCTCTTATCTGAAATATCTTAAAAAAGATCCAGAAGAAATAAATATTTTACAGGAAGAATTTCTTATCAACGTTACGCACTTTTTCCGGGATCCCCAGGCTTTTGATAAATTCAAGAAAGAAATAATTCCGGGTATTTTAGCCAACAAATCTCCCCGCGACCAGATCCGGGTATGGATTTCGGCCTGCTCTACCGGACAGGAAGCCATCACAATTGCTATTCTGCTAAAGGAATATCTGGAAGAACACGATTTATCCAATCCAATTAAAATATTTGCTTCTGACATTGATAAATCCGCCATTACCGTCGCCAGTGAAGCAGTCTACGACGGAGCACTTTTAGCGATGGTACCTAATAATTTAATCCAAAAATACTTCGAACCCGCAGATAGTGACCATACGCGATTTTCGGTAGTGAAGACCTTACGGGAAACCATCGTTTATGCAGTCCATGATGCTTTGTACGATCCGCCGTTTATCAATCTGGATCTGATCACCTGCCGGAACATGATGATTTATCTGAATAACAAAAATCAAAGAATCTTACTTTCCAATTTTCATTTTGCTTTAAATTATAAAGGCTACCTCTTTTTGGGACCCAGTGAATCCATCGGAGAATTTAAACAATCTTTTCAGGTTCTTTCCAGTAAATGGAACCTATACCAGAATATTGCAAAAGAAAAACAACTCCAACCCGCCTTTTCCAGAGGCCCGGAGAAAAACCTACCCCCTAGAATCATTCCGAAGAAAAGTGCGCTGGAGGCTTTTAAAATAGCACCCATAAAACCCATTGTCAAAGATAAATACTACACCAAGGTCCTCGTCGAGCAATTCGCACCTGCCTGTATTTTGGTAAACGAAAGTCTGGACATTTTGCTGACCAACGGAAATCTGGATTTGATCCTTAATTTTCCCCGCGTCTCCGGATATTTTAATCTAAAAGAAATGGTCCGTTCGGAGGAACTATTGATTTTTAAAAATGGTATTCAAAAGTGTCTGGAGAATGGTAAAGCGAATCTCTACGAGGGCATACATTATCGCAAAAACAGAGACGTCACCGTTCTCAATATACAGTTTACTGCCGTGCAGAAAGAGGAGGATGCCGATCAGCAAATTTTTCTGATTGAATTTTTATTCGACACGGATACCCCGGTAAAAACGTCCGCAGACCAACGTCTAATTATTCCTCATGAAGCCCTGAAGGTCGAAAAAATGAAGATTGTTCAGTCGGAATTACGGAAAGTTCGTCAGGAAAAGCAGGCACTGGTTCAGGAAGTAGAGATGGCCAACGAAGAATTACACGCTTCCAACGAAGAATTGCTGGCGGCCAACGAAGAGCTGCAAAGTACCAACGAGGAATTGCAATCCGTCAACGAAGAGTTATATACGGTCAATGCTGAGCTGCAAAACAAAGTCAATCAGCTGATTACCACGACCAATGACCTGGACAATTTACTGAACAGTACCGAGATTGGTAGTATTTTTCTGGACCGGGATCTCAATATCCGGCGTTTTACCCCCGCAATTATCAAGCAGTTTGCGCTGCTGGAGTCAGACATTGGACGTCCCATAACGGGGTTCAACAATTCGTTTGTGGATAAAAATATCTATCCGGAAATTAAGCGGGTGGTTAACAAACTGGTGGTATTTGAAAAAGAGATCAAAGATGATAAAAACAATTATTATCTGATGCGCGTATTGCCCTACCGCACGGACGCGGGCCAGGTTGACGGAGCGGTACTGACCTTTATTCCAATCAACGAATTAAAGAAAGCCACGGATAATTTTACCGAAGCGGCAGAGCGTTACCGGGCGGTATTTGATAATTCCTATGATGGTATTATGCTGATTGATAAAGATGGAAAGATAAGTTCTTCTAATCATGATTTTGCTGGTTTTTCAAAAGAAACAGTGGTCAATCGTTCGTTGCTTAAACTGATGCCCAAGCCGTACGGAGAAGTATTGAGACTGGCACTGGATCAGGTAATTGCGGGAGAGCCATCCTGTTTCTTTCACTTTGAAACAGAGCGTCCAAAAGGAGAAAAGCAGTGGTTTTCGGCCACGGTAACGCCGGTTATCATCAAAAATAAAATTCAGGGACTGGCCTTTATTACCAGGGATATTACCGAAGTAAAAGAAAAAGAGCAGGAATTGCGCCAGCTGGGTATTTCGCTGGAACAACAGGTAGCAGAACGCTCGCAGGAACTGGCAGTCCGAAACTCAGAATTGAAGGATATCAATAGTTACCTGGATAGTTTTGTCCACGGAGCAGCCCACGATTTACGGGCGCCCATTACCCAGATCAAGGGAATGTTGAATTTATATCCCAGAATTCAGGATGCTGATCAAAAAGAAATGATGTTTCAGGAAATATCTTCCTGCGTCAAGCGTCTGGAAAAAACGCTGACCGGATTGATTGAGATGGTAGACTTTCAAAAAAATAATAACCGGGTTTCCTGTGAAATTAATGTATTGAAGTCTTTTAACGAAGTCATCGAGCAGATTGAGTATGATATCAAGAGTCCAGAAGCAAAGTTAAATGTAGAGATTCCACCGGATTTGACCGTGAATTTTATTCCTGCCTACGTTACGAGCATTTTTTATAATTTAATGAGTAATGCCGTTAAATATCGCGATTACGACAGACCATTAAAAATTGATGTTTTAGTGAAACACGAGGGAGGGTTTGTCGTAATAAATGTTTCTGATAATGGAATCGGGATAGATTTAAACCGGTATGGACACTTTTTATTCCAGCCTTTTAAGCGTCTGACAGTAGAGCGGGAAGGAACGGGCATCGGCCTGAGTATTATCAATAATGTCGTCCGTAAAAACGGAGGCAAAATCGAAGTAGAAAGCACCTTGAAAAAAGGTACGCAGTTTAAAGTATTTATTAAACCTTTGAATGTTCATGAAAATGCCATCATCTAATTGGAATATTCTATTTGTCGATGATTCCAAAACAGAAATTAATTATCTGAAGATGTTATTTCAAATAACGGAAGCGCCCCTTATCCCGACTTTTATCAACGCTGCTCATACGGCCCTTGAAACGTTAGCAGAATTAAAGGATGACGAATTTCCGGATATCATCATGGTAGACATTAATATGCCTTTGATGGACGGATTTAAATTTGCTACTATTTATAATGAAAAATTTAGCGCAGACCATCCCGAAACCCGTTTGTTTATCTATAGCACGAGTATTCATTCCAAAGATATAAACCGGGCTGAAACCATGGACGGCGTAGCCGGATTTATCGCTAAACCATTCGAAGAATCTACTTTCAAAGACTATATATATCCACAATTGCCCAAAAGTGAGAAAATGCAGTCAACTGAGTAGGCTGCAATGCTTTTTTATATTACATCAATTAATTATATTTGTAGCGCGGGTTGCTTTCCAAACCTATTTCATTAAAATTTATTTTTTGTAAAACTCAAATTATCCTGTAGATATTTTGGTTATTTTTTTAGGAATAAAATTCTATTTAATTACCATATATCTCCAGAAATCACTATGTCCTTACGACATAATTGTCATAACATTTGACAAAATACATCAACCAAGTAAACATATACTATATTTTTAATAAGTGGCATTTTATTTGCATTATATAAATTGTAGAAACGAATAATACCAACACTAAATTCTTTATCAGAAATTACGATTATTTTTAAAATGAGCCTAGACGAAAAGTCAGCAATTTAAAGAGAAAAATTAAAGAAATACTATCATGTGTCAATTAGAATACTATCACATTGCAGAACGCCTGAGCAATATTAAATTGGATATCAAAGATTTGCGGGAAAACC
Source organism: uncultured Saprospiraceae bacterium (assembly GCA_937921555.1). Lineage (GTDB taxonomy): Bacteria > Bacteroidota > Bacteroidia > Chitinophagales > Saprospiraceae > JALZUU01. Next base: position 3,075 of record CAKZUV010000065.1, on the reverse strand, counting down.
CGACTACCTGTATCCGGGAAAAAATCCAGATACTAAAAAAGACGAATCAGCTGCTCCGGGAACAAAACCGGCTGTTAACTTTAAGACAGGAAGCACTGTTATTAAGACGTAAAACAATCTGACAATAATCTTATATTTTATTTTTTGATACCATAAATATGGTATTTTTTAATGCTATTGAAACTATTCTTTGATGAAATAGTAAATATTTATAGGTTTTTAATTTACGATCATGATCATGCGTAAGAGTGAATATATCCTCGTCGCGGAGGAATTAAAAAGAATCAGAAGAAAAGTAAAAACTCTGAGACAGACTCCAACAAGTAACACAATCGAACGAATTGAAAAACTCAAAGAAATTAACCAATTGCTAACAGAAAGCAATGACTTGTTAATCATTCGTCAAAAAATTTTAGCGAACCGGAACGAGTTAATTGAAAAAAAAATTAACGTACTGGAATCGCGGTTAAAGTAAACTAACCAACGTTTTCTGATTTATTCTCAGGAGGGCTTTTCCATTACAAAACATAACTACAAAGCACCCTGTATGAGTACCAACATCCAACTCAAAAAAATTATCCAGCACAAGATTGGAGACCAGCCCGTCACTCAATCCGATAAGCTATCTAGTCCAGTCATTACCAATTCTTTTCTCCATAAAACCATCCATGCTGCCGGACATGATCTTCGGTCTCCCCTGTTCGTTATCCGTTCGTACAGTCAACTGCTCCAACGGACACAGGAACAAAAAACCCTGCACCAGGGGCTGCAACTCATGGACGAGGCGACCCAAAAGATGGAAAAAACCATCAACGAATTAGTCGCCTTAATTGATATTTATACGCTTCCGTTCCCGGAGAAAAAAACAGTGAGGTTTGAAACGGCACTGGAAACGGCCCAATTTCAACTGGTCCGGATGATTCATGATTACCAGCCAACTTTTACGGTTGACTTCACGAATCTTCCAACGACTCATTTTGACGAAAAATATCTGATTGACATTCTCACGCACTTACTGGACAACGCCATTCGCCACAACACAGATACAGAAAACCTTAACATTAAGGTTTATTCCAAAATGAAAAATGACAGAATCGCTGTGATTGTGGAAGACAACGGCAATGGGATTGAAGATGATCTCCAAAAAATCAGTAACCCGTTTTATACTTATACCAAAGAGGAGCAACCGGAATGTGCGGGTATGGGACTGGCAAAAATTCAGGCCATTGCGCAGGTTTCACAAGGTTTATTCTCCATCGAAAGTGAACCGGGTACGACCCGGGCAACATTTATTTTTTAGTTTCCTTCTCAGTTTCTACAGTTTTTCCAGATAGTCCGCAGCAGTACTTAACAAAGTTTCTTTACGAGTTGCGTCCATTTTGTCGAAAGTCCGCACCAACATTCCCAGTCTTGGATTTTTAAGAAAAAAATCGCGGTTGTTATCCATAAACCGCCAGAAGAGTCCATCCCAGATTGGTTGCCAGTCTCCTTTTTTATAATTACTCATTTTCATAATGTAATTAGAACTACTGATGTACGGTTTGGTGGCAAAATAACCGCCGTCCGCAAACTGGCTCATCCCGTAAACGTTGGGTACCATCACCCAGTCGTAGGCATCCATAAAAACTTCCATAAACCACTGGTACACTTCGTCGGGATGAAATTCACAAAGCAGCATAAAATTTCCAAGGACCATCAACCGCTCGATGTGATGACAGTATCCTCTTTTCAGAATCATTTTAATCGTATCATCTACTGGAACGATCCCCGTGGTTCCGTCGTAAAAACTTTTAGGAATTTTCCGGTCAAAGCCCCAAAAATTGCGGGTACGGGATTCCGTTCCCTTGACCTCATACATGCCCCGGATAAACTCGCGCCAGCCGATGATTTGCCGGATGAAACCTTCCAGTGAATTGATGGGTACCTGATTTTCCTGCGCGTAGGTCAGCGCGCGTTCGACCACCTCGCCGGGGGCGATCAGTCCCACGTTGAGCATCGGCGTGAGCACACTGTGGTGGAGGATCGCCTCACCGGCCACGATGGCGTCTTCGTAATCCCCAAACTGATGAAAGCGAAATTCAAAAAATTGCTGAAGCCACTTTTCAGTCTCGGTGTGGGTGTATGGATAAAGTGGTTCGGCTGGTAGATCTCCCAGGTTATCCCCAAAATGGGTTTCAACGTAAGTGACTGCTTCTTTCCAGTGCTTGTCATTTTTGGGATAGGTAATCGCGGGTGGTGTTTTTCCTCTGGGGTATTTTTTTCTATTGTCGGCATCAAAACTCCACTTTCCGCCGACGGGCTGGTCGTCACCTTCGATGAGGATGTTGCGTTTTTTTCTTTGTTGTTTGTAAAAGGTAGTTTGAAAAAAGGATTTTTTATCGGGTTTAAAAAAACTGGTTAACGCTTCTCTGGCATTCAGGAACAGTTCATTTTCGTATTCTACCAAATTTATGTTATACTTTTTGGCGGCGGCCCGCAATCTTCTTTCCAGCAGGTAATCGGTGGGATTGATGAAATGAATTTCGGTGATTTTTTGCTTTGCTAAATCCTTAACCAGCACTCGAATGTCATGGTTGGAATGGGTGGCTTCGATGTATGTAACGTCGATCTTTTTCTTTTGTAATCGCGCCTCGTGCGCCCGCATGGAAGCACGGTGGTAGGCTATTTTCTGTTTGTGGAAATTATACTGCTGAAAAAACAGGTGTTCCTCCACGAGGTAAATGGGGAATCCGTTTTTGTGGAGTTTGTGGTCTTGGAAGAGTTGGTGTGGGAATAGGAGGTTGATGGTTGTCATATTGTAATGGGTGGTTTTATATAAGTGCGTGACAAATCAGAAGGTCTATTTTTTTGCCTGTTAGTCCATTGGCTATTAGCTAGGATATTTAATTAACAAGACAAAGAAACTGTATTTTCTCATTTAAGTTTTTCCAGAAATTTTAGTTTCTTCTTTTTCTTTCTGTTCATTTTTTTTGGCAGAAAAAAAAACGAAACAAAAAAATCTGCCGCCTGTCGCATTTTTCGAATTCGGCACTTCTAATAAAATATCAAACCGAATAAACTCGCTTTTGAGTTTTG
>CAKZUV010000064.1 GCA_937921555.1 uncultured Saprospiraceae bacterium | reverse complement strand
GGTGGTGTCCTCAACGCTAATAGTTTGTGAAGCGGTAGTGGTGTTACCACATTCGTCGGTAGCGGTCCATGTTCTGGTGATGGTATAGGTGTTAGCGCAAGCGGCGGCGGACTGAACGTCGTTGACCGTTACGTTAATATCTCCGGTTAGGGTACAATTGTCAGAAACAGTTACGTTAGCCGGATCTGCTGGTGGAATATTATCACATTCTGCGGTCACGTCGGTAGGTACACCTGCGATAACCGGATCGGTGGTGTCCTCAACGCTAATAGTTTGTGAAGCGGTAGTGGTGTTACCACATTCGTCGGTAGCGGTCCATGTTCTGGTGATGGTATAGGTGTTAGCGCAAGCGGCGGCGGACTGAACGTCGTTGACCGTTACGTTAATATTTCCGGTTAGGGTACAATTGTCAGAAACAGTTACGTTAGCCGGATCTGCTGGTGGAATATTATCACATTCTGCGGTCACGTCGGCAGGTACACCTGCGATAACCGGATCGGTGGTATCCTCAACGCTAATAGTTTGTGAAGCGGTAGTAGTGTTACCACATTCGTCGGTAGCGGTCCATGTTCTGGTGATGGTATAGGTGTTAGCGCAAGCGGCGGCAGACTGAACGTCGTTGACCGTTACGTTAATATCACCGGTTAGGATACAATTGTCAGAAACGGTGACATTAGCCGGATCGGCCGCGGGAATGTTATCACATTCTGCGGTCACGTCAGCGGGTACGCCAGCGATAACCGGATCGGTGGTATCCTCAACGCTAATAGTTTGCGAAGCGGTAGTATTGTTACCACATTGGTCGGTAGCAGTCCATGTTCTGGTGATGGTATAGGTGTTAGCGCAAGCGGCGGCGGACTGAACGTCGTTAACCGTTACGTTAATATCTCCAGTTAAAGTACAATTGTCAGAAACAGTTACGTTAGCCGGATCTGCTGGTGGAATATTATCACATTCTGCGGTCACGTCAGCAGGCACGCCGGCGATAACTGGATCGGTGGTGTCCTCAACGGTGATGGATTGCGAAGCGGTAGTAGTATTACCACATTCATCGGTAGCGGTCCAGGTTCTGGTGATGGTATAAGTGTTAGCGCAAGCGGCGGCGGACTGAACGTCGTTGACCGTTACGTTAATATCTCCAGTTAAAGTACAATTGTCAGAAACAGTTACGTTAGCCGGATCTGCTGGTGGAATATTATCACATTCTGCGGTCACGTCGGCAGGTACACCTGCGATAACCGGATCGGTGGTATCCTCAACGCTAATAGTTTGTGAAGCGGTAGTGGTGTTACCACATTCATCGGTAGCGGTCCATGTTCTGGTGATGGTATAGGTGTTAGCGCAAGCGGCGGCGGACTGAACGTCGTTGACCGTTACGTTGATATCACCGGTTAGGGTACAATTGTCAGAAACGGTGACATTAGCCGGATCGGCCGCGGGAATGTTATCACATTCTGCGGTCACGTCGGCAGGTACACCTGCGATAACCGGATCGGTGGTGTCCTCAACGCTAATAGTTTGTGAAGCGGTAGCGGTGTTGCTACATTCATCGGTGGCTGTCCATGTTCTGGTGATGGTAAAAGAATTTGCGCAACCCACTGGTGGAGTTGAGACATCATCAACCGTGACTATGATATTTCCGGTTATGGTGCAGTTATCCGTAACAGTTACTGAAAATGGATTTGCCGGTGGAATAAAACTACATTCCTCAACAGTATTTAATGGGACACTGGTAAATATCGGAGCGGTTGAATCAATGATAGAGATTGATTGTGAATCCCGAGTAATTTGACCATTGTCATCTACAGCACTCCAAACACGTAAAAGCGTATAAGTATGCTGGCATGTTTGATTTTGTATAAATTCTGAAAGTGTCAGAGTAACATTATAGCATTCACTTGTTGTTGTTATTTCTGTCCCAATACCAGGAGCAACAGGAATATTACTGCATTCGACAATAGTATCGTTTGGAGTTCCAATTATAACCGGAGGAAGACAAGTTCTAAAACCAAAATCATAATTATGAATACTTTCCCCCGGAGTACCTGTGGTGGTCAAGATAAATGGATAATTAAGCGTCCAAGCCGGATCAGTTCCATTACCGATTAGGCCATCACTGTCATTAATATCAATATTAGGAGCTTGACCAATATTAGGAGTAGTCAAGATCAGACTATCCATTAGAATCTGATTTGTAGTATTATAATTGGGGCCATTTATGATTATGTAATAATTTTCATTTGCCCGCAGGGTAGAATCACCAAGCGTGAATTCGTTAAAATAATATTCACCGTTACTATCCGTTATTTGTATTCCAACAGTTTCTCCCGCGGAATTAATGAGCGTTATATTTACACCTGGAATACCCGTTTCGGTAACGTCCTGTATACCATTATTATTTGTATCAAGCCAAACTCGGTTACCGATTTCAACCAGCGGTTCTCCGCAACCAAATTCAATATCACCTAAACCATTAGCTTTACCAAAGCCACCAAAAGTGTTAGTTTCGGTAGCTAGCTGGTAGTTGGCATTTCTTCTACCGGTGTTGTTATCATATACTGCTACACCAAAATCATATAGTTCCAGAATGTCATAAGCAGTACTGTAGATAGGTCCATTAGGGAACTGAGCTAATCCACCTAAAGTAATTTGTGATTGGCCATTAGGAGCTAAATCCTGGAAATAAAAAGAGCTTTCATCTACTGAGCCATATAGTCCATACCCGATTGCGTTTCCTGCGGTAGTTATTCCGCCACAGGTTGCATCATATTCCAGATTATAACCAGAAAGATCTCTACAAGCACGCAGAATATCCCCATTAGAAATGTAACCCAGTAACCCGCAACTCCTGTTCGGTTTTCCGGTTTGAGAGCCGTAGCGGTCGCCGGATAAGTCTCGTATTCCAAGGATCATGTCATCTCCGTCAAATTCTATTCCGGCAAGCAGCGGATGGTTACTATTAGATGATCTTGGTGTACCATCTATAAATGTACTAAAGGAAGACCATGACCGGTATCTTCTGGAAGCAGCTCCTCCATTACCTCTCTGATAATTGGCTTCGAGCACGCGGGTCCAACTGGCAGTGATTAAGTCAAGGCGATAAACATAGGCCATTGCAGTAGTAGAACTTACCTGGTCGCAAATGGCTCCGATGTAGACCGCTCCATCCCGATATTTCACGGCGAATGGTCGCACTTCTCCACCGGGTAAGCAGGTAATGTCTCCCTCCGGAAATGGAAATCTATTTATGTTGGTAGGATTATCAATATTAATTTGATAAAGTGTTTTGTCTGCCAGATTCATGACAAATAATTCTTCGCCATCGCCGCTGATATCCAGATCGCCCAGACTTATTCTTCCTACCGGATCCCAGGACAGGGTATCGTACTGCCAGCAATTGAAGTTAGTAGGTGGTGCGGTGGAGGTTTCACATCCGGGGCACAATGCAGTATTTCCGTATGGATGTGGATCAGCACCAGCGGTATTAGGTCCGAAAACTGCGTTTAGGTCTACCAGTATGGTGGCTCCGGGACTAGTCGCGTCCGGATCAACCTCATAGATAGCTCCCGTGCCACCGGGACCAAAGCCAACGTGTCTTTTCATAAAAGCAGAAGTATATAGTCTGTTTTTTGAATTGCTGAACGCTATACCATAAGTTGATCCAACGTGTTCGGCATTTGCCAGATATTTCATAGAACCGCTAATAGTGGCATTGGACATTGGATCGGTGAGCATATTGGTCGGTAGTCCGACGATAGCATCGGTAGGGTTGCCGGCGGCAGGGCCAAAGCTATAACAGGACAAATACATATAGGGTTGTGCTTCGCAGTAATCAGCCGGATCAGCGAGACCTACATCAACGGTACAGTCGGGTGCAGTAATAAACTGTACATTGGTACCATTATCCAATCCATGACGGGTAAACTGTTCGGGCATTCCAGCGGAACGAACAAATTCAATCCGGTAGGCTTCTCCGTTGGTGATACCCGTAGTGAAGGAATAATTCCCCTGGGCATCTGTAGTAGTCTGATCCACTAAAATACTATTCCCATTGTTATTGGAAAAGAGCAATACGGACAATCCGGCGATTCCGTCCTGTCCATCATCTTCGACTCCATTGTTGTTATAATCAAGAAAAGCAGTCCCTCCAACGAGTGGTACCGTCGCACAACTGTTGGTGGCGTCTTCGATAGTGATTGTTTGCGAAATGGTAGTGGAATTTCCGCAAATATCGGTAGCGGTCCACTGTCTGATTATCTGGTAATTATTCTGGCTACATAAATCCGATCCCTGATTGTTTGTTTCCGAAAACGAAATAATGGGTGCCTGACAATTATCGGTTGCCGTTGGGTTGGCTGGCGGTGGAATAGCAGCGGTGCAGTCAATAATAGTATCGAGTGGAAACGGATAGGTGAAATCCGGAGAAATACCACCGTCACAATCGGCACAATCGAAACAGTCGATTAATCCATCTCCATCATCATCAATACTATTACCACAAATTTCTCTAAAAGCGACCGAAGTCCATCCGCTAAATTCGGAGGTATTGTTGTCCGAATCCGTAGCAGTAGCCGTAAGGTCGGTTCCATCAGAAAGTCCAAATGAACTGGCATCCACTGTCACCTCAAACCGGTTTTGATTTTTAATGGAAGTATTACCAGTTCCGTCGTTTGCGTAAGCACCAACGGTCGCATCCAAATCCTGAGCACTCCCTTCTGTAAAAGTAAATAAATAAACAGCCCCTTCTCCGAAAGAAGTGGTGTAACCACCAGGTAAGGAGGTGGGATTAGGCCCCGGATCGACAATAAAAAATTCAATTTCTGCGCCTGCCGGTGCAAATCCGGAAATTGTCAAATCCGTTCCGAGTTGCACGGCATTGGTTAAAACCGGAAAGTTTAATAAGTTATTCGTTCCGTTGTCGGTATCTCCATTATCATTTGCAGTAACGAGATCATAATTAAGGTCAATACCAAGATCCTCGTTGTTGGCGAGTTGGTTCCGACTGATTCTGTTTTGTGTTCCGCTACCTGCGAGGGCAACACCTGTATCGCCGTTATTTTTGATAATATTTCCTACTTGCAATTCATTATCGTTGATCATTGCAGGATTGTATCCGATAGTGTTGTTACTGGCAGTACGATCAATGAAAATTCCTCTTTTCCCGTTTCCAACTGCGGTAGTTCCATCAATACCTACACCGATATAGTTGCCTGCCACGATTGTTCCCTGAGTTTGATCAATCCGTATTCCATCTTCCACATTTCCGGAGATTACGTTTCTTTCTGCCAGGTCATTGATATTATCTCCATTTGTTCCAATTATTGTATTGATAAATAGATTGACGATATCAATTCCATTAACATTATTTCCCAGCGGAGCGTTACCGGTGTAATCGGTGCCAATAAAATTACCGGCGATAATATTATCTGAACCATTTCCACTAGTTGCCAGACGAATTCCACCATTGTTACCGGAGATTAAGTTTCTTTCTTTTAGATCATCATCTCCATTTGAGTTGGTTCCGATTATTGAATTATTGACACTACCTACGAACTGGACTCCATAATTTTCGTTTGCGATTGAGAAGGTTCCGGATGGATCAGTACCAAGGTAGTTACCTGCGATAATCTGGTTGTCACCATTGGTAATCCGAATACCATCAGTTCCATTTCCAGAAGAAATATTTCTAAGGTCATTGGTATTAACATTTGCTACATTATCTTTAAACCCGACATGGTTAATACCAGCAGCATCTCTGATATGAATACCTAAAAAGCGGTTTCTCAGGGCAATAGTTCCGGTACGGTCAGTTCCTACATAGTTTCCAGCTACTAAAACATTTGAAGTATTTCTTATTTCAGCTCCATCATTACTAGCCGAAATCAGGTTGCCTTCATTTGCGTCGTTGATGTTATCCGCATTGCTTCCAAGAAAAGAATCGTTGATATTAAAAAAATGTACTCCGATTGATGCGATAGTTCCAATAGTAGTACCGTCCGTTTTTGTTCCCACGTAATTTCCCCAAAAAAAAGTATTTACAGAATTATTCTGATTACTGTAGAGTGCTTTTCTGAAGGTATTTATAGCCAGTCCGGAAACTTGGGTGTTACTGGTGAAAATAGTTATTCCGTCGATTGTGGTTGTATTGCCAAGTAGTTCAACGTTGATGGTTCGGCTGGCAATAGGACCCTGGACTGCACCATTTTGGGTATAACCGCTTACGTGGGTGTATTCATCTCTGATAGTCGGAAGCGTAGTCGCAGGCTGTATTGTGTGGGGACCAGTTCCGGGGATCATAAAAATGGACGTTTCCCATCCGGGATCTTTTATGAGATTTACTCCGTTAGTGGGGTTGTCCTGCTGATCCAGGTTGGTATTGTCCAGTTCGTTGCTATTTAGAATAAACTGACGGAGTGATCCCTGGCCTGTATTGTTAGTATTGACTACAACGTCAAAATTGAAACCGAAGTTGATATTACTGCGAATTGAGTTTGTTACCGTAACCGGAGTCACCGACTGCGCATCAGTGGTAGAAGTACTCAGCGTTGTGATGTTTGCATTAGTGGTGTTAGGCGGAGCGTCAATCAGGGTCGGAGAAGAACCACCTACTTCGTTGATAATATCTGTAATTCCATCTGTCCGGAAAGTTTGTACCGGAATAATGGTCTGACCAGTACTGTTGTCCGGGCGGTTAGAAGGGACGGTGTTGTTTACTACTCTTACCTGATAGTTTCCGTTAGAAATACTATCAAACGTGTAAGTACCATCAGGACCGGTCGTGGTACTGGTAATATAATTTCCGGCATTATCGTACAGCTCTACGCGAACACCAGGGAGGCGAACTGCATCCGCCGCCCAGCCGGAGGCGACCGCCGACGAATTGGCCGCAGCAAGAGATCTTCCGTCTCCACCACCAAAGTTTATGTCCTCAAAAACAATTCCTGAAATCTGGAGGCAACTGATGCCGCTACACGAAGGATCACTTCCACAATCATCACAATCGTTACAATCTATTAATCCATCCCCATCATCATCAATGCCGTTATTACATATTTCCGGCGGCATAGCGAACAGACTTGTATTATTTTGTAAATAAAAAGGAAGGTAACTATCGTTTGAATCCGAATCCGAATTACAGATGTTGGGATGCGCTAATACATTAATTGACTGTTTGTCATCGGATAGTATGCTATGGTTTCCGGACAATAAGCTACTGCTAGTACTTTTGAGTTGTTGCCAATTAAAAAAAAATGATCCAGTGCTGAGACCTATTACAAATAGCGATATTAAGACTAAAAGAGATTTCTTTGTGTCTTTGTACAGTGTTCGTAAACGAAGTTTCATGTGGGTATGTTATTTTACTTGTAAGGAGCTGTCATTCAATTGTTTAAGGTTGTTTTGTTTAGGGGGTCAGCACTTTTGTCATTGATACTTTAGGCGGTAATTCGTGTAGGACCATCTAAAAAGGATTCCTTATATAGGTTTGACAAGCAAAACATATACCAAAAGTTAATATTTTTTATTGTCTGTTATTGTGTTTAAAGTAAATTTAGAATTATCTGATATATAAATTAAATATGTAAATATTTAATCTCAGGTGTTTTCTGATGAACTCATCGGATTTTGATTTATATAAAATGTTGAAAAGTTAATTACCCAAGAGAGGATTAACCTGAAAAAAGCAACTGAATCATTGTTTTTTGAAGCGTTTTTTCCTTTTTGGGAAATATGGACATGATTGAGGGAAATATATCCAATGGAATTTCTGGTTTTCTCCTTTAATTTTGCATTACCAGACGAGCGAAGTAATATCTACCAGACCGTCAATATTTTTCACACTTAAAAAAAAATACAATTATGTCGAAGTTTCAAGTTCCCACAAAAAATGAAGTGTCCGCTGATAATCAGGCGATTTTTGACAAGCTGCAAGCTGGCCTAGGATTCGTACCTAACCTTTATGCTTACTATGCGAAGAATGACACGGCACTGGGCGATTATCTAGCCCTGCAAAACCGTAAATCTACGCTGAAGGCTAAAGAGCGAGAGGTGATCAACCTGGTAGTCAGTCAGTATAATGGCTGTCGTTATTGTCAGTCGGCGCACACTGTTTTGGGAGGTATGAATGGATTTACACCCGAGCAAATACTGGAGATCAGAGGTGGTACTGCCAGCTTTGATACCAAATTAGATGCACTAGCTCGTTTTACTTTATCCGCTGCTGCTAACAAAGGAAATGCTTCCACAGCAACTAAGGATGCTTTCTTCGCCGCCGGATATACAGAGGCCAATATGATTGATGTGGTTATCGTAATTGGTGATAAAACCATCAGTAATTATCTTCATAATCTGACCGGTTTTGCCATCGATTTTCCCATCGCCCCGGAACTGGAAACCACCAACGCCTAATAATTGCTTGAGATAAAGTCTAATAAATGCCTCTGAAGATTTAATTATTTTCAGGGGCATTTTTTTATTTAATTTTTTGTTCCTTTGAATAAAGTCTAATATCCTGGAGGAATATTTAAATCTATCTTATGCTCAATCTTGTTCTCATCTCAGATACGCACGGGCTGCACGATCAGCTTCGGTTGCCTCCCGGCGATGTAATTTTGCACGCAGGCGATGTGTCCAGTCGTGGAACAGAAAAAGAGATTGTGAAATTTTTAGAATGGTTTGAAAGCCTGAATTACCCGCATAAAATTTTTATCGCCGGCAATCATGATTTCTTTTTTGAAAATAATTCGCCCGAAAAAATAGAAAAAATAATTCCTCCCTCGGTTACGTACCTCAACGATTCGGGCGTTGAAATAGAAGGCGTAAAAGTCTGGGGTTCCCCCGTCACACCCTGGTTTTTTGACTGGGCCTTTAACCGTCAGCGGGGTGCAGCAATAAAAAAGCACTGGGACTTAATTCCTGAAGACACCGACATCTTAATGACTCACGGTCCTGTCCACGGAATCCTCGATAAAACGAATACAGGCGTAGCGGCAGGTTGCGAAGAATTATTAAAAACCATCAATAATTCAAAGATTAAATTACACGTTTCCGGACACATTCACGAAGGCTACGGTGAGCGGGTAGTGGATGGCATTCGATATATCAATGCGAGTGTACTTGATATTCGGTACCGGCAGGTAAACGATCCGGTAATTTTGCCTTTTACATCTGAATGAAAAAGTGAGACGACCTGCCGATAGTTTCAACGATTCAACGATGCCGCGCCTCACAATATACCGGCAAAAAATCCCAAAATTTTACCCCGGCCCCGGAGGGGAGATTTTAAGATTTTTCACCTCCCTGTCAATAGGGGAAAGCAAATAAACAAATAAACGATTCAACAAGCTCAACGATTCAACAAGCTCAACGATTCAACAAGCGAAGCGATTCAACAAGCAAAGCGATTCAACCGCGCAGCGTTCCAACCCTATTTCACCTTCAACACTTTAATCTCCACTCGTTGATTTTTCCTTCGTCCGGCCGCACTTCGGTTGGACACCAGCGGCTTCCGTTTACCATAACCTTTAAAGGTAAGTTGTTCGGCGGGAATCCCTATTTTGACTAAATAATCTACGACCGATTTTGCCCTTGCCGTAGATAAAGCATCACAATAATCATGTGCCGGAATATCATTGGTATGACCACCAATCTCTACGGTAATCTGCGGATACGCCCGTAAGAAATCGTACATCTCATCCATCACTGGAATCGACGTAGACTTCATGTTGGTACTATCCGCATCAAAAAATAATTGCTCAATCTGAATCGTCTGGCCTGTCTGTAATTTTTTAACATCAAGCGCTGCAATAATTCGTTTTTTAATTTTTACCGTGCTGGTCGTCTTACAACCATTGGCATCCGATACACTTACGGTATGATTCCCGTACTTGAGTTTAGACGCCTGCGCTCCGTCCTCGCCATTGTCCCAAAGGATCAGGTACTCACCCGTACCGCCCGACACGGTGGCCGTTGCTTTTCCGTTACGAATACTTTCGTCCGTGGCTGGTTCGTTCATGGTAGTAGTAACTTTGATCGGCGCAGGTGATTTGATCGAAAAATTCTGCGTATTAGTATTGCCCTGATTATCCGTTACCGTGAGGGTGTAATTGCCGGCAGAAAGCGTAGCCGAAGCTTTGTTTTTGTCTGGTGCCGACCAGCCATAGGTATACGGAGACAGACCGCCCGTAACTTTTGTACGAACAGTTGTTTGGTCGCCCGGACAATCAAGGGTCGCCTGATAAGTGATTTTAACATCCAGCGGCGTAAGTGGTTCCGGCGCAGGTTCCGGTGCTGGAGTTGACTCGGGTTTGATCGCTGTCACTGGTTTTTCCGGTTCGCTGGTGACTGCCACTTCCGGAGGAGGAAGTGTGGTGATTTCTACCGTTGCCAGGCCGTGACAATTATTTGCATCGGTAATTTTTATGGCGTGTTTTCCGGGGGTAAGTTTTGTGGCAGTCTGATCGGTTTCTCCGTTGTCCCACTCATACTGGTAAGGTTCCGTACCACCAGTGGCCTGCACGGAAGCACTGCCGTCGTCCGTATCCGTACGGGCAGCGGGCTGAAGCAGGGTAGTGGTAGCGCGGATATCAGGTGCCGTTACGTTGACGCTGGCAATACGGGTTTGTCCGGTGGCATCGGTGATGGTAACTTCGTAAAGTCCGGCACCCAGCCCTGAACCTGCTGCTCCGATAATACTGCTTTTACTCCAATTGTAAGTAAATGGTTTGGTGCCGCCAATGACTTTGGCTTTGACGGCGGCGGCGGCTTTACCATCGCAAGTCAGGGGCGAAGTAACCTCCGCAGAAACCGTCATTTTTGCAGCCGGTTCAATCAGAAAAATACCCTGGTCCATCGTTCCTACCCAGAGTGCATCTTCCTGATCTACACAAATTACACTGACATTTTTACTGGTAAATCCGTTGGAAGCATCAAAACGTTCTACCTTGTTTTTGACGACATCGTAACGGGTGATAATATCGGAAGCGACCCAAAGACGGCCTTCGCTGTCATATTGAATATCTCTTACTTTACCCTGATAGCAGCGGGCGTCCACATCTCCCAGAATCCATCGGTTGCGGTCGTCGGCCATCCACAAAACTCCGTTTCCTAAAATCCATACGTCCGGACCAAGAGCGGTAATTGCTACTATTCTTTCTTTTTTTTCGTAAAGTTTAAAATTCTCTTCCGGCTTTTCCCGTAAAAATACGCCGGCGTTCGTGCCTGCCCAGGTTCGCTGGTACTTATCGACGAGGAGGGTGTTTATTTTATTGGATTTTAGTTTAGAATTTTCGGTCGTATACTGTTGGATGAGGGTGGCCCGGTCGTCGCTGACCTGCAGTTCAAATAATCCTTTTTCGGAAGTACCTATCCAAAGCGTTTTATTTTTTCTATCAAAAAAAGTAGCGTTGATAGTCACTTCACCGTTAGTCATATCTCCAACGATGCTTTGAATATTTTCTACTGGAAAACGACGAAGCGCATTCCCTCCGGATTGTAATAAAAGATGCCATTGATCGCCGGAGGTATTTACAGGCGTGGCGTTGTCCGCCGAAAATAGCTGATATACCTGATCTGTTCCGCCTACATATTTTTTATTATTTTCATCAATATGAATATTCTTGATGGCCGTACCTGTTGGAATAGCAGTTCCCTTTACAACCCGCATCGGCGTACTTTCCTGTGCATTGGTGAGGATAGAAATAAAACAAAAAAGAATGGATAAGGGCAGTAATTGGAACTTCATATTCAATATTTTATGCGAAGATAGTGATTTT
>CAKZUV010000063.1 GCA_937921555.1 uncultured Saprospiraceae bacterium | reverse complement strand
TGATCGACGTGCTGTAAAATCTGTCCACGGTATTTCCACTTCGTTTCGTGATTCGGCAACTGAATAAAATGCGGATTTTCCAAATCAGCACCAATACCTTGTTGGATCGTAAAGGTCTGCAAAGCTTGCATCATCGCTTCTACGCCCAGCGATCCCGGCATCACCGAATCTTGGTAAAAATGACAGGTAAAGAACCAATCATATACTTTGATCGCCCGTACTGCGTGGACGTAGCCCAAACCAAATTCTCCCTGATCTTTGGCGACGATTAACGAATCCAGCAGTCTCAATTGGCCATCAGACAACCGGTAATGCGGCTTGTCCGCCGGTGCGGTAAATAATTTCATTTTTCCATAAGGAGAATCCAGATTTATACGTCGATAAAATTTTTCGGCGAGTGCCGTTCGTCGGTACCACGGGTCTACCATCTTGCCGCCATCCAATCCGACTTGTTCCCGTAACATATCCGCTGGAAAAAATCCAAAGGATGATTTTCCCTTATAAAATACGTGGCCGTCAATTGACAACTCAAAAGTATAATTCTGCAAAACGGTTCCGCCCAGCGATACCGATGAGGTCAGCACCGTATTGTTCTTAATGGTTTTATTTCTAAAATCAGTTCCAAGCGGCAGATCGAAGGTTTGTCCGTTGCCATCCAGATTTCTGAAATACAGTTCTTTGTCCGGAAACTCCAGCGTACTTCCCATGTACGCGCCCGACAATCCGCAGGGTTGCAAAGCCACTTCCATCAGAATAGAATACGGCATCGTCGCGTGGGCATTCTGCGTGTAGTACCAGGCGTTTTCCGGCACGTCGTATTCGGCTACAGTGGGAATCGGTTTGGAAAAATCTCTTCGGGTTCCGTCAATGGACAAGACTCTGGAAATTACTTGTAAGTCGGTGTTAGGTTGGCGGGAAACGGTTTTGTCATCATAAATTTTAAAATCGTCGCCGAAGCATTTAGAGAGTTTATCCAAGGCAAAAGTCGTGATGTCAGCCTCGTTCATCAAGGCACCTTCGCTCCGTGGCGAAACGTAAACACCGGACTGTTTTTCCAGATATTTTGGATTGTCTTTTTCTCTTAATTGTAATCCCAGATTTTCAAAATGCACCGTCACAACGCCATCAGAAATAATTTCCAGATCACCGATTACGTAAGGGTCGGGAATTAATCCGATCTCTTTGATTTCCAGTTTATAAACTAATTTGGTGTCTTTGGTCGTCACTTGTTTTCGGCAACGAACCTTCTGTGGCAAATCAAACACGGGTTGGTAACGCGCATCTTTGGTCAGTCTTTGCAGCCCCAGCATCATCATATAAAACCGCAGTAAATTTCCACCACCCTCGGCTTGTAAAGATCCGGCCAGTACTTCGTCGTCCCGAAAATGACAAGGAAAATACCAGTCGTCGGGATGTAAATCTTTTTCTGCTACAATTAATCCCAGTCCGTACGCACCACCTTTGGTATCGACCGAAACAATCCGGTCTAACATAAGTATTTTTTCCGGCGGAAGTCGTAAGGATTCGTTCCGTCCGTTGGGATGATAACTTTCATTTCCAAAACAAGTCACCGGGTCTCCCGCGATCAGGGCTTGCAGATCAGCCTTACTGAACGCCGTTTTTTCGGTGGTTAAAAATGGGGTGAAATGTTGCTTGATTGCGTTGGCTCTTGCCGCTTTTTCTTTATCAGAATAAACGACTCCTGCTCCTTCGTTCAATTGCTCGTCCCGGAAAAATCCGGCACAGCCTCCGTCCATTTTCAGTACCAAGCGATCTTCCACGTAACAACGGTAGCTAAAAAAGAACAGCGTATTGTCGGCATTTTTCACAAAAGAATTTATGGAAATATCATAGCGCAACGTCTGCCCCTCAAAAGGCAAATCATCCACAAAAGTCAGCGTACAATCCAACAGGCGGTACACTAAATTTCCTTTGTTTTCCAAATCAATTCCCAGATAAGAAATCAACATCAAATCGCACTGCCCCGACTCCACGGATACCGCCCACGGAATTTGCCGGTCCGTGGTAAACCAGGCATTGTACGGAATATCGTACTCCGTTTGCATCGTAGAAGGTTCGTAAACTCCCAGATTTCCGGTCAGTCCCGTCACGCGACTCACCAGCAAATAAGGATCCATCGGCAACATCACCCGCCGGGAATACTTATCAATTTCTGCGTAAGCCGGACCAAAAACCTTCGCGATTGACCCGGTCGCAAATTCCACTAAATCGGCTTCCGAATAAATGATATTTTTTCCTTTTACCGAATCACCCGCCGCGTAGTCCTGCAATTTCAATCCATTCTCTCCGATCTTTCCGGCGCTTGGTTTTTCCGTTTTGTTTTTTGCTGTTGTTTCGATCATTGTATTTATTTTTTTATTGGTAAAAACTGGTAAACAGTCATCGTACGATAGTTCCATTCCTCCGGCTCCCACGGCAACCAGTTCTTGTTTTTTTACTTTTTTATTTCTAGAAATATTTTTGAATAATGCCCGCTGTTGTTCGTTCAGTAAATGATCCTGAATGTTTCCACCACCGGGCGTAATTTTTTTATAAAAGCTGCGTGTTTTTTTCTGTACCGTTTTTGTTTCGTAGAATTTCTCCAGATTTAATGACACGCCGTGACTGAGTAACTGCGCCATCATCCCGGCCAGATTCCGAGCATCTGTTTTTCCACTTTGGTTGGTAGCTACTGCTAAATGTGGTTGCTCCGCTAAGATCGTTTTGATCCAGCGGGTGCAGGTCGCATTGGCACCAACTTCAATAAAAATACTCGCTCCTTCGGCGTACATCTTTTTAACCATCTTTGGAAAGTCTACCGGATTGGCACAAACTTCCGTGGAATTTTTCGCAATAATTTTACGGTCCAGCGGAATTTTTTCTCCTGTGATACTGCTGTAAAATTCAATTCCGGGATCGTCCTGCAAAGCAAAATCATGCATTTCCAGCAAGCCCTTTTCTTCCGCCCGGCAAAAATCGTGATGAATGATATTTTGAAATGGCAACGTAATCGTTTCGGCTCCCAGCTTCGTAGCAATCGCGTGACAATGTTTTTTATCACCCGAAATAATTACCTCTCCGTCCGTATTGATAAAGGTCAGATAAACATCGGTGTAATCATCCAACAATTCAATTACTTTTTCTTTTGGTGACAATATTACCAGACTTGTCCAGCGAGCCTTCGCTTCGTCAATACTGACCTTCCAGTGTTCAGCTAAAAGTTCCAGATTTCCCGCAAATCTATTTTTAAAAATAGGTGAGTTTCTAAAGGTATCCGTTTCACCGGCGTCCCAGATTTTATTGGCATACCACATACTGCTGCATTCGCCCATACTGTATCCAAAAGCTATTGCAGGATCTAATTTTAGTACGTCACGCAACAACCAATTATAAGCCGCCGAAAAGAAAACACCGGAAGACATCATCGCAATCGCATCATCCTGAATGACAGGAACGGATTCATTTTTTGCGACCGTTTTTGGATACAAATAATTGCTTTGCACGTAGGTATCCATGGTTGGTTTTAAATGACCAAACTCCTCGTACAGTTCCGGAAACAACTGAAACAACTCCTGTCCCATTCCCGCGTAAGCAGTCGAAGAACCCGGATATACAAAAGCCACTTTCCGGTTTTCGCCCAGCGGATTTCCGGTAAAATAACTACCACCCGGTGTTTTTAATTCACTACCGGAGGTGATCGCTCCGGCAATATTTTTTTGAAAATATTTTAAATCCCGTTGGATGGTTTGCTGATTATCTCCCAGTAAAACGAGGGTATATTTTCCTTTTTTATTTTTAAAAATATGATAACAATTCGTGGCTTCCGTCCGTAAATTTTCACTCCCGGAAAGAACCATTTCCAGTTCACTCAACGCGGAATCAGCTCCCTCAACCGTTGAGAAATTCAATGGAAATAAAAGAGGTATTTTCTTGTTACGGTAAGCCCCATCCGGAGTTTTCGGCTGAACTGCTTCGTTAAGTTGCCAGCAATTTCCCAGTCCGTCGCTGACACCCGCTGTACGCTTTTCTCCCATCCAGGGCCGGGCCGAATTCGGGATGAAAACTTTCCCGGAAATACCATTCTGATCTGTCATTTTCCAGTTGGGAACACCAGGAATAAAGCGATGATGTAAACAAAGAATCGTCTTAATCAATCCTGCGATTCCCGCCGCCGCGTAAGTGTGTCCGATATTGGTATTGACCGAACCAACCGCTACTTGTCTTTTTTTAGCCGCCAGAAGTTCAAGATTCTCCCGTTCCGTCACCGGATTTCCGTGCGCGGCCACTTCCAGGTATCCCAGGTCTTTAACCTTCGCTATCGGTTGAAAACCAGTAATTTGGGCATAATTACCCGAAGTATTGATCACAGATGCTTTTTGTAAAACCAACGCCCCGGCTCCTTCTCCCGGTAAAATTCCATCCGTATTTTTATCAAAAATCAAAGAAGGCTGCTCCCCCGTAAAGAAAGCTTTTTGCCGGTTACGTAACAGTATATTTTCCATCCCACCCGCAAAGTCTACTGCGCCCACCACTACTGCTTCTACCTCGCCTAGCGACAACATCTGCTGCGCAATTTCCAACGCGCGGAACGCTGATTGTTCTCCCGCCGAAACGGTAAACGCCGGTCCTGAAAAATCCCAGAGTGCGGCAATTCTACTCGCCATAATATTTCCAACAAAACTGGTATGTTGACTAGGCGTTTGAGAACCGTGCCTTTCGTAAACTGCGTTACGGGCGGACTCCAGCAGTTCCTTTTTCTGTGCTTCGTCCAATTCAATTTCACTATTTTCCAGTCCGGCATTGATCTGCCATTCAGCGTCCCACCGGGCCAGGTATTGATGAATCCCCAATTCACTTTCCATCGCAATCAAAACGGCAACATTCTGACCTTCCTGTAGCCCCGCGTCTTTGATGGCCTGATCGGCAACTTTTAAAATCAGGGCTTGTTGCGGCTCTAACGTTTCTGCCTCCTGCGGCTGAATTTTATACCGTAACAAATCAATTTCAAAATCCTCAATATAAGCACCTTTGGGAGGCTGACCGGAAGCAAACCCGTATTTTTCTAACAATTCGCTATGCTGATCAAATCCCTTCCACCGTTCTTCCGGTAAGGAAATAAAATGCTGGTCGCCATTAAAAATCGTTTGATAAAAATTTTCAATTCCGACACAATTCCCAAAATGTACATCCATTCCGGTCACTGCCATTGGTACCAGCGGAACAGCAGCCTGGCCGTTTGTCTGACTATTTTCCGGCAGATAATTTTCCACAATCATGTGCGCATTCGTCCCCCCGAAGCCAAAAGAATTAATCCCTGCTTGTTTATTTTTGTCCGTCCAGCCAGTGGTTTCCAAAATCATCTGATCGGTTCCGATCCAGCCGTTGTCCGATCTCAGACCAGCTGCTAAATTGATATTGGGAGGGATTTTTTGATGCTGCATTGCCAGCAGAACTTTTCCTAATCCCGTCATTCCGGCAGCGGTAAGGAGGTGCCCCATGTTCGATTTTACGGAACCTAATTTTGGTTGGACTCCGTGATCGGCGAAAAAATTAGCGATAGAATTTAATTCTGTTTTATCTCCCAGCGGTGTTCCAGTCGCATGACATTCGAGATATTGCGTATTTTTTGGATCCAGATTAGCAGCTTTATAGGCACGTTCAAAGGCCAGGCGTTGTCCCTTCGGATTGGG
>CAKZUV010000062.1 GCA_937921555.1 uncultured Saprospiraceae bacterium | reverse complement strand
TTTTTATCCTTCAGATTTTCCTTAAAATATCGTATTTTTGCAATTCTTTTTAAAAACAGTATCTCTTTTTCGGGTATACAAAAAAATAAATCATGCTAGCAGCGAATAATGTAGGATTGCAATACGGTAAGCGTGTTCTCTTTGACGATGTTAATCTTAAATTTACGACCGGAAATTGTTACGGGGTGATCGGAGCTAATGGTGCGGGAAAATCGACTTTTTTGAAAATTCTGGCCGGAGATATTGACGCTACGCGCGGAAACGTCAGCCTTGAACCTGGCAAAAGAATGGCCGTGTTGCGTCAGAATCACTTTGAATACGAAAATGAGCAGGTGCTGAACGTTGTGATGATGGGGCACCAGGAGATGTATCAGATCAATCTGGAAAAAACGGCTATTTACATGAACCCCGATGCGACCGAAGCCGAAGGTATGCGGGCCGCCGAACTGGAAAATAAATATGGTGAAATGGGAGGATGGGAAGCTGAAAGCAACGCTGCCGAACTCCTTAGTAATTTGGGTATTAAGGAAGTGCATCATACCAAAAATATGAGTGAACTGAGCGGTCCCCAAAAAGTAAAAGTACTGCTCGCACAAGCATTGTACGGAGATCCGGATATCCTGCTGCTCGATGAGCCTACCAACGATCTGGATGCCGAAACGGTTACCTGGCTGGCTGACTTTTTAGCTGATTTTAAAAATACGGTGATTGTAGTATCGCACGACCGTTATTTCCTCGATATGGTTTGTACCCACATCGTGGATATTGATTTTAACAGCATAAAAATTTATACCGGTAACTACACTTTCTGGTACGAAAGCAGTCAGCTGATGACGCAGCAAATGGCTAACAAAAATAAAAAGACCGAACAGAAGCGAAAAGAGATGATGGAATTTATCGCACGCTTCTCGGCCAACGCTTCAAAGTCCAAACAGGCGACCAGCCGTAAGAAAGCGCTGGATAAACTAAGCCTCGAAGAAATAAAACCTTCCAGCCGTAAATATCCTTTTATCAATTTTAAGCCCGAACGGGCACCGGGCGACCAGATTCTGAAAGTAGAGAAATTGTCGATGACGAACGAGGCCGGAGAAACACTATTTAAGGATGTGAGTTTTATGATGAACAAAGACGAGAAGATCGCGCTGTTCAGTCGGGACTCTGCGATTCTGACTGCGTTCTTCGACGTCCTGAGCGGAGAAAAAAAGGCTGATTCCGGAACCATCGAATACGGGCAGACCATCAAGATGGAATATCTGCCTAATGAAAACGAAGAATTTTTTGTAGATAAAAATAACCTGAATCTGATCGACTGGTTACGTCAGTTTTCTCCGGGAGAAAAAGATGAACAATTCATTCGCGGATTTTTGGGTAGAATGTTATTTTCGGGAGAAGAGGTACACAAGATGTCGAGTGTTTTATCGGGAGGAGAAAAGGTGCGTTGTATGTTGTCCAAGACGATGTTGCAGGAACCCAATTTTTTGCTGCTCGACGAACCAACCAATCACCTGGATCTGGAATCCATTACGGCGTTGAATAATGCGCTGACCAGCTTTACCGGAAATCTGATTTTTACATCTCACGATCATCAGTTGATGAACTCCGTCGGGAATCGGGTCATCGAAATTGGACCGAACGGAATGGTCGATCATCTGATGTCTTTCGACGAATTTATCCGGTCGGAAGAAATTAAAGCGAAGCGGGAGAAGTTGTATAATGGGGTAGCAGTGGTTTCGTAAGGCTTTAGAGCTTGTCTAAACTTCCATTAATTGGCTGCAATTGGCAAATTTTATTCTGAATATCGTTAAAAAGCCTCGCCGATGCTAAGGCATCGCCTATGTTTTTTGCCTTATTCAAAACAAAATTTTCTCAATTTCGCACAATCATGAAAATTTGGACAAACTCTTAAAACATACTAAAACAAATAATACTATGAGTAAACCAGACAACCACTTCGAAGAGGTAGAATTAAGTCAAAAAGAACAAATCATCGAACTTATCGCGGTATCAATTGCTATCCTGCTCCTCCTGGGAAGCTTTATGAAAGTGATGTTTTTCTAAAAGATGATTTTTGAAAGATCGTCTTACAACGATCCTATTTCTTACAATTTTAACCGACTTAATTATGCCAGTTCTTCCGCTTATCAAGCGAACGGGACAATGGCTTTCAGCAAAGTTTATTCAGGAAAAAATGAATAACGCGCTGGGGTATATCGTTTTGATTACACTAGCCGTTGCTGTAGCTTACACCGTTTCTATATTCGGTAAAATGAGTGTCATTTTACCCATACTTTTCATTGCTATTCCGGCAGCCGCTTCCTGTTTTATCTACATGGACATGGGGATTGCCGTCTCCATCGTCACCGCGTACATGATTGGTCTGGCCGCCAAAATGGCCGAGAGTGTTCCATTTGGAATTGCCCTGGATGCTCTGCTCTTTCTCATGTTTGTGGGTATGATGATCCGGCAGATAAAAGAACGTGATTTTGGCTTTGCCAAAAATAAAATCAGTTACTTTATTATCGTCTGGGTGATCTACAATATACTGTCCTTCTTTAACCCCTGGGCCCAAAGTCAGCTCGCCTGGGTCTTCACCGTACGGAGTATGGCTGTACTGGCCCTCATGTTTTTTATTGCCGCCTACGCATTCAAGGATATGGCCACGATCATGCGGATTCTGAAACTGATCATTTTTATGACCTTTATTTCGGCGCTCTATGGTTTGAAACAGGAATTCGTGGGATTTACCAGTTGGGAAATGGAGTGGTTGTCCGCCGATGAAAAGCGGATGCAGCTGATCTACCAGTGGTCCCGAATCCGGGTTTTCGGTTTTTTCAGTGATCCTACCAATTACGGAATGTTGCTCAGTTATATGGCGACCTTCTGCATCGTCCTGATGACGGGCCCTTTCAAAATCTGGAAAAAATTACTACTGGGAATTGCCTCCCTCGCCATGATCGCCTCTATGGGATACGCAGGATCGCGAACACCTTTTGTATTATTTCCTTTCGGACTATTTATTTTCGTTCTGCTGAAAATGAATAAGAAAATCATGATTTTTACCGGAGTTTTTACCCTCCTGTCGATAGCAGTTATCATGAAAGGAGGACACAGTAATGCGGTACTTTTCAGAATTTCTTCGGCTTTTAACCTGAGTGCAAGTGCCGATACACTGGATGTCCGATTTGAAAGCCAAAAACTAATTCAGCCTTACATTCATCGCCATCCGATCGGGATGGGACTGGGAAGTACCGGGGTTTGGGGAGCACGTTTTTCTCCTAATTCTTTTTTATCAGATTTTCAGCACGATAGTGGTTTTGTAAGAATAGCCGTAGAGCTGGGATGGATTGCCCTGATTATGTATTGTTTAATGCTCTATACGATTCTGAGAACGTGTATTTACTATTATTTCAGAGTCAGAAATCCAAAAATCAAGGTTATATACATGGGTCTTGCGACCATCTTTTTTCAATTGGTTTTAGCCTCTTACCCGCAGGAAGCGATTATTATTTTACCGACAAGTATTAACTTTTATGTTTTCCTGGCCATTTTGGTTCGGCTGAAAGACTTTGATGATCCACCACCGGTCAAAAAGAAAAGTGCTTTCGGTAATTATGCTAAAAAACACCTGAGTGTGGAAGGAATCCCCGTGGATCAGACGGCGGCCAGACCCGATCTGGAAAAAGCGAAGGGTGGTCGTAAAAAACGTGTCTTGCCTTTCGGCATAAATCTTGAACTTAAAAAAGGTGGTATCTGGCGTAGGTAAAAAACGGCACAACTCGGATAGCGCCGACTTGTATTCTTAATATTTTACTTATTTTTGTAAAAAATATA
This sequence comes from uncultured Saprospiraceae bacterium, assembly GCA_937921555.1. Taxonomy (GTDB): domain Bacteria; phylum Bacteroidota; class Bacteroidia; order Chitinophagales; family Saprospiraceae; genus JALZUU01. The sequence continues at coordinate 1,897 of CAKZUV010000062.1, read as the reverse complement.
AAAAGCTTGTTTGCAGCTTTCTACGCTATATCACCTAACATGAACTAAAATTTCTACGAAAATGAAAAAGCTCACCTTTTTGGTAGTTTGTACGCTGTTGCTTTCTACATTGAATGCCCAGCAACCTATGGATTTTGATAAAGTGGTTGTCCCGGAAGGTTCGCGTGCCCGTACGTTTGAAGACTATCTGGTGCAGCTGGCCTGGATGAACAATCCGGCCAATAAGACTTTTGATGAAGAAATTAAAATCGCCAACGAGGAAGTCAGTATCCAGAAATGGAAATGGACCGACGATCTGGATGCTCTTTTTAATTATAATGAAAGCCATTTTATTCAGGATTTTCGTCCTGAAGTATTGGGGGACACCAATCCGAATACACTCTTTACCATCTATCCCCGGTTTAATCTGGGTGCCAGAATTAAACTCAGCACCTTGATTAACAATCCAAAAGAAAGAAGGAAAGCAGAACACGAAGTAAAAATCGTAAAACTAGAACGTGATCAGGAGAAACTGGCCATTCGTGCCAAAACCCTGGAGCGCTATCAGAGCTATTTATTATCCAACGAAATTCTGCTGACCCGTAAGCAAGCCGAAGAAGATTCTTATCAGACTTATTTATTGATTAAAGAAAAATTCCGCCGGGGAGACGCAGAACTGGATGATCATAACTCCGCTTCTACCAGTTATTATAATGCCAAAGAAAAATTTATCAGTGCCAAATCGGATGTAAAAGTAGCCGTCATTCAACTCGAAGAAATGATCGGAATCCCATTTGCCGACGCACTCAAATACGGTCCAAAGGATAAGAAGAAGAGTTCAAAAAATGGATCAAAGTAAGGGACACTGATCACACTACTGGACATTTGCGGGTTTGGAGCTACTCATTTAGAAGGCAGGGAGGTAGAAAATGGGAGAAATGTCCAGTAGTGTGGACACTGATTAAATACGCAAAATATTTTACCAGGGATAAGGGTGACCACTACGGCGCCGCTCATCTTCCTTTTTCTTTTCCAAACTGAAACCTAAATAAATACCGAGGGTATGATCAAAATCAGCCAGTACTTTTCCTAATTCGTTCTCAAAACGATAAAAACAAATAAGTTCTACCTGATCGTTGAGCACCCACTCGATTCCAGTGGTGATCCGGTTTTTGTCCCATTCACTTTTGCCTTTCTGTTCGTAAAAAATTTCGTCTTCCAGTACAAAACTCAAATTGCGGAACGCTTCTCGTAAACAAAACTCAGTTTAAAGCGCCAGACGGGTTCCGCTTCCCGCTCTGATTTTTTATAAAAATTATCCCGCTGATACCGCAGTCGTACCGCGATCTCAAAAGGCGAATCCTCGATGAATTCACCGTAACTTACTCCCCAGTTTAACCGGTAAGTATCCGGCTCTCCGGGCGTAAAATAATGTCGGAAGGAAGTTTGAAGTTTAAGATCCCACCGAGTTTTATAGCTGACACCCCACTCGGCGATGGACTCGTCGTAAGTAGTTATATCGTCTTTAAATCTGGACTCCCAGCTAAGGTCTGTTTTCCAAGCCTTGTTTAATTTATAATCCAGTGAGGTACCCGTTCTCAGGCTCCACTCCGTTTTTCGTTCTTCCACCGTTTGAGCAACGGAGAAAACGCTCATCCACAATAAAACAAACAGTATGATATATTTCATAATTTATACTCATTTTAAAAAGGTTAACGAAGAAACTGTTTAAAGTTAATCCAGATAAGATGAAGCTGTTTAAGAATGTTCACAAAAGGTGAGGGTAAGTGCTTGATTGTCAAGACGAAGCAAATTTTGAGGTTCGTAGCCAAAGCTACGGTGCCGAAAAATTTGTGAAGTATTGGCGGTCAATGACTTAGCTGTAACCATTGTGCTTCATTTTTAAACAGCTTCAAAT
>CAKZUV010000061.1 GCA_937921555.1 uncultured Saprospiraceae bacterium | reverse complement strand
CTGAAGCCCATTCCACCGTGAATCTGTAACGTTTCGTCCACGATATAATCCAGTGCTTCCGATCCGGCTACTTTCAGAATCGCACATTCAATGGCGTATTCTTCGGCTGCCTGTAATTTTGCTTCCGCAAAATCCATCCCGCCTTCCATCAGTTCGGCTTTCTTGTCCTGCATCAAATCGGATACCCGGTACAAAGCAGATTCGGCCGTAAATATTTTAATCGCTTCTTCAGCCAACTTATATTTAATGGCACCAAAATTTGAGATAGGTTGCTTAAACTGGATACGCTCTTTGGCGTAAGTAACGGCAGTCCGTAAACTTTCTTTCGCACCTCCTAAAGACAATGCACATAATTTGAATCGACCATTGTTGAGTGAGTTGAAAGCGATCAGGTGACCTTTTCCAATTTCGCCTAAGATGCTCGTAGCCGGTACTTTCATATTTTCAAAAAATACCTGACGGGTAGAAGATCCATTGATCCCCAGTTTCTGCTCCTCTGCTCCCAGTACCAATCCCTCGGTTCCTTTTTCTACCAGAAACCCGGTAAATTTGTTTCCTTCGATTTGTGCAAACACAATAAACAGATCGGCAAAACCGGCGTTGGAAATCCACATCTTCTGACCATTGATAATATAATGCTGACCGTCGTCCGTCAAGTCCGCACGGGTCTTGGCAGATAATGCATCCGATCCGGAACTTGGCTCGGTCAGGCAATATGCTCCCACAATCGAACCGTCGCTCATACCTGGCAGGTATTTTTGCTTCTGCTCTTCGTTACCAAAATATAAAACGGGCAACATTCCGATTCCGGTGTGTGCCGCGTAGGTCGTGTTGAAAGATGCTGCCGGTCCCATCGTATCACAGATCAGGGTGTTGGTGTTGGTATCCAGCTCCATTCCGCCGTAAGCTTCGGAAATGTGTGTACCCAATAGTCCAAGACCACCCATTTTACGGAGCATGGTTTCAGCGAGTTCGTATTTTTTCTTTTCCAGTTCATCCAGGTGTGGCTTAACTTCTTTGTTTAAGAAATCCAGTACCATATTTCGAACCATCAGTTGTTCTTCGTCAAAATCTTCCGGGATAAAAATATCCTTTGCCTCTTGATCTTTGATTAGAAATTCTCCACCCTGGAGTGGCTGTAAATCCGTGCTGCTGATTTCAGGATTCTTTGTCATGATAAATTATTTTTTATTGTTTGAAGTAGATTTTAAATAAATAGCGAATTTTCGCTCAAATATAAGTGATATTTAGATTAAAACGCGAAAATAGGGCCATTTTTAGCGAAAATTCGCAAATAATGTGCTATTTTAACTGGAAAAGATTCGAAATGTTGTTCAGAACAGAATTTTTGTTGACGAAAAATGGTTTTTTCCGTATATAATCGTGTCCGGGAAAGATAAATGCAAAATTAGCACCAAATCAGTACTGCGGGGAGGATGGGAGGAAAAGAGTGCTGGCCAAAAGATGGTCTTTTGGTAATCTCTTATTTTGGGTAAGAAAGAGGTTTTTCAGTAGACTTAATTCCATAATGTTTTGTAGAGATACCAAATAGATATTTTTGATCAGATTGAGGCTCTTTTTAGAGTGCATAGCCTAGCTATGGACGATAAAAAAGCCGAAAAGATGGACAAAAAGATCATTTGGGAGCATACAAATTATTTTGGAATAAAGTCTAGTAATGGTGTTATTTTCCGGAGGACAGGCTACGCGAGTTTGATTAGTAATGCGCCTTTTTCTACGGCGGCTCCCTTTTCTATCAATATTTCTTCCACCACTCCATCTCCGGCAGATTTAATCACATTTTCCATTTTCATCGCTTCCAGAATCAGGAGTGGATCTCCTTTTGCGATGGTCTGGCCTACTTCCACGTTTACTTCCAGCACCAGGCCGGGCATGGGTGCCTTAATTTCATTTACTTTTTGGGTATTGACGACTTCTAATCCCAGTTGGCGAACCAGCTGATCGTATTCGTCTTCGATTTTCAGATGATACGCCTGACCATTCACCAGTAGCTTGAGGTGTTTATTTCCGGCGTCCTGCTCCAGGACTTTTATCCGATAAGATTCGTTTTCGTAGAGCAGGTGGTATGTTCCGTCCGGCTGTTGAATCATATCCAGATTATTGACCTGTTCTTTTTCTATTTCAATCGTATTCTGGTCATTGACCGTGATGGCATATTTTTTCATAAACATATATCTGGCATTACGCTTCGCTGGGCTTCCTGGCGGGGCGTTTGGGTCTCATTTTTCCCAGTAAGATCATAAACCGGGTTTCAAAAACGGTAAAGCAAAGATAATTGATAAAAAACGGAATGATAAATAAGGCGTCGGGTGGTTCGATTAATTTTACATAAATAAAAACAAATCCAACGGACAACATCATTTTAAAAAAAATAAATCCCATTGACACGTTTGTAAAATCATGGCGGTTGGTACTCCGGGCTGCCCGTAATCCAAAAAAGAAAACAGCCTGACTAAAGGCAATAAACAGTAACCAGCAGGACCACGAAAATGGCGGCAGATGACTATACTTATCAAACTGATGTAAGATAAATAAAATCACTGCGACTCCTCCGGCAGCAATAATTAATTCTTTTAAAAAACTGGATATGGTCAAGGCGTTGGTCGGATAAGATCTTTGACAATTAGATATAGTACGGCGGTAATTCCAATGACGGCTCCCATGATGGTGAAGAGTGGTCGTTCGTTACCGTAATGCACGTCCGCTTTTTGTCCCAGAAACGCACCCACACCTACGGTCACCGCCATCTGTGTGGCCATGCCCATATATTTCATGATCGAAGCACTTGTACTAGGCTTGGACTTCGCTGGCTTTTTTTCCTGCTTTGACAATATTATTGGTAGATGATTTGGAAGCAGATATTCCGTTGCTGCTGGCAGACTGAACGCCCATCTTGCAAGCTACGTTGAAGATCGCACCGGATTGTACAATTAATTTATTGGTTTTGATGTCACCGTTTACCTGAGCGGTTTCACGTACATTCAGTAGTTCTGAGACCTGTAAAGTTCCTTCAAAACGACCTTCAATCACGGCGTTTTCGCAGATTACATCTCCGTCTACCAGACCGTGTGGTCCGATAATCACTTTTGCTTTGCAGTCTAAAGATCCTTTGACGGTTCCGTCGATACGAATATCACTTTCGCAGCTGATCGTTCCTTCAACAGTCGTTCCTTTGACCAGCGTATTGAGTGAATGGGGCGATGCTGAAGGAATAATCCCGCCTTTTTTATTCGTATTATTTACTTCTTTGTTTTTGCTACCAAACATGGTTCCCTTGTTTTTTTGTTAAAAAATAATCACTTCCAAATCAAGCTGATTTGGCCGTTCCTCCGCGGGGAAGTTTTAAATATAGTGTATCAGTAGGTGTAAAGTGTAAAGTTGCAGGTTGGTTGTCTGTTTCTTTGTGAGTTGATTATGATATAAGAGTATGTTTAATAAACAAGCTCTAAAATAACCGTCTCACTAAAGCGAAAATAGTATTTTTTTTTATATTTATCCGTATTTTAATAATAAAAAACGCTTCTACCAAGCTTTTGCACGTGATATCTCAAACGAAAAAGTCCCGGAAACGGCGTTAACCTGTTCCGGGACTTTTTATGTTTTACACTAAAATTCTTTGCTTTTGCAGCCTAGAAATTAGGACAATACACGTTTCTTTTTTCATTTCCACAAATCTTGTAGACCATAGAAAATTCAAATGCCCCCTGTGAATCACTCGCAGCTCTCAGGCTTGATACGTTGACATCATAACTGAAACCAAAAGCGAAATCGTTGTAATCAAATTTGGTAGAAAGAATCAGGGCATCCGCAGTTACACTCTGCTGAAAGTGGTTGGAAATACGCATCCACGCTCCGATCTGGAAAGCCTGATAGTTCGTACGGGAATTACCCAGTAAAAATTTCAAACTTGTTCCTGTATTTAACTGAAAGGACGGTCCCTGAAAAAAGGTCACTACACCTGGCACCAAACCCAGTTTGCTTGTCATCAAAAATTCACCACCCGCGTGGATCGTAAATTTGCTGTATAATGCTTCAAATTCTGTGTTATCAAATGACTGATCGGCCCGGTTTAAGTGGTGATAAGCACCCCCTACGTAAAAGTTGCTGTTGTCATCCAGTACCGTAAACCATAACAATCCGGCAGAGACATCTGCGAAAATCAGGTTATCGTTACCAAAAACTTCATTGGAATTAATGTCTGGATCAAATTGACCATTTCTTTGCTGATTACCCCAGCGCAGATTTTGAAAATTTACGCTACGCTGCGTTACGCCAACTTCGGCACCAAAAACCAGATAATGTGCTTTTGAGCGGTAACCACCCATTTTTTTACTGTAAGAAGCGGATAGTTTTCCTTGTAAAGTAGAAAATTCAGATTCTCCCGCTTTGTCTCCCCAGAAAGACCCCCCAATACCGAAGAAATCATATCGTCCGACGGCGATTCGCTGATCGTAAGAAGCAGAATAAGTTTTGAAGGCATTTTGCTTCAGAACGCTGGACCACTGATTACGGTAATTAGCGACCAGTCGCACGTTACAATTCATCACCCCGGTCAGCGCCGGATTCAGATTGAGCGGCGAAAGATAAAATTGGGAAAAATGAATGTCTTGTGCTTTCAGGCTGGAACTACCGATTACCAGAAAGGCAAATAAAAACAAAATTTGTGTCAATCTTTTCATGTCAACAATTGATTAAAATGATTAATAGATACCTACTTGTCCAGTCGAAACGGAACAGTATCATGGGAAAAATAGACACGGAACGTAAGTAAATACTTGTGATAATGGGGAGAGATTGCTAAAAATACTGCCTTCTACCATCACGAAAAGTAAAAATACTGAATTTCCCGATATATTATAATATAATTTCCCTAATAAGATAAAAAATAGGGGTTTACCCCGGATTTTAACAAAATCTTATCATTTCAGAGAAAACAATCTTGCAAAGTATTCATGGATAGGTTGTAAACAGAGGTGTATTCTAAGGCCGAAGCCAAAAATTGACTTATAACAATTTTCGTCGGAGTAAATCTAACGTGTTATTCGCTAGTATTATTTCAAAAGCTCCGGAAAATCATCCTCTTCTGTCTTTTCTATAGTTGGGGGTTCTTTTATCCAGGTGGCTCCATACTGTTCAATGAGCACATTATCCAGATCGTCAGCCGTTTTGAATAAATGCTCAAATAATTTACTTCCGGTGTTTATATTCAGATACCGATCGTAAATTAACAAAGACAGTACCACTGCGTTGCCTTTTATACTGAGTGTCAGACCTTCCAGCTGATAATTTTGCCGGAGCAAAAACTGATAGAGGGGGGATAAATCTTGCGCTGGTAAGTGACACAGATACGAATCTCCAATTATTAAGCCAGACTTTTCATAATATGAAATATTTATGTGCGCGCTTCCTTTTACAATATCCCAGTTGTTCATACCCCGGCGAGCCAGTTTTGCGGCGTATCCCAGTCTGCTTAGTAATTGTTCAATCGTCAACGCCATCCCAACGGGCCGGTACGGTTTGATGGTGGAAGCAAGTTGTATTCTACTGTTGCAGCCCGGACAACAGTGGGCTTCAATGGATATTTCGCATACCAGCAATTCACATTTTCCACAGAGAACCGCAACGGGCTTTTTGCTGTTTTTAAATCCCCTGATCTGTTGGGAGAGCCGGTTGGCTGGAAGAGTAAATCCAGTAAACTTGTCTTTGTTGGCTAAAAAGGTATTGACTCCGATCACTTTTCCAGCTTTGTTGACCAGCGGTCCTCCACTGAATCCGGGACTGAGCATGGCGGTGTGATGAATAAAGGGTATGCCGTAGCTAACTTGTTCCAGTGCGGTGATTTTCCCGTCCTGGACAACATAATCTGCCCCGTAAGGATGCCCGACGGCATAAACAATATCCTCCACCGCGAGCTGTTCTTCGGTTTCCAGCGACAACGTAGGGCCTTCAAAACCTTGAGGAATTGCCAAAAAGGCCAGATCGTATTTTTCATCCAGATAAACCACCGGAACGATTTGCTGCCGGAAATTAAACCCATACACCACCACTTCCCGGTTATCGCGTACCACGTGCTCATTGGTGACGATCAATTTTTCTTCTCCCAGAATAAAACCGGTTCCCGTACTGTGCGGAGTAGCAATCTGAACGATTCCATTTTTTATTAATGACTTCCTCATTGCAATTTCATCATGTTTACGTTTCGAACCATTAATAAATAAGATCTGGCAAACCCGGCACAATCCGTAAAATCAAGACTGCTTATTTCCGGATTTAATTTGGGAAATTGCTCCCGGTGTGTTTTTACAATATTACGGATGGCCCGCCGGATTCCTTTTTTATCAAAAGTACTTTTTTCTACATCATAATAAATGTCAGGAAACCCCAACTTCCTGAAATAACCCGGTTCCATAATCTGATAATACAAATGAAAAAACGCACGATCAGGCAGTGGTATCGCATAATTGAATAAACAATATCCGACAATGTATCCAGGAACCGCCAGGGCCGTATCCAGATAGCCATTCTGCCGGAACCACTTCATGTTTGCCAATTCTCCGTCAATAAAACTTCGTACGCGGTCGTGGCTGGCCGGGTTGGTAATCCCGAAAGTGGAAGTGGTCAGATACATTTCCCGGTAGTAATCTGTGGCCGAACGATCCAGTAAGTTTTGGTATTCAGATCGGACCATCGCTACCTTTTCGGCCATGGTCCGATCATCTTTCGAAAAGTATAACCGGTGGATTCTTTCGAGGGCTTCCATCATAAATCCCTCGGGGCAAATAAGATAATCAAGTTTGTAAGCGGTATTCAGCAAATGGTAGCCAAGTCCTCCGGGATATTCTTCCACCGTTTTTTCATGATCCGTAATAGGGTTGACAACTGCTTTTATTTTTTTTGTAAAAAAATCATACTTAATTTTCTTTTCTTCTTTGCTGATACTCTTGAGATGGTCTACGCCTACCAGGGTTATATTCTGAAATTCGTCTTCCAGCAGATCATCCTGTTTATCAGCATTGGTGGCCAGTTCTTTTAAGGCATAATATAATTTATAGGGAGAGCCATCCAGGGTGTAGGTATCAAATTTTATAGTCAGTACGTCCGACTCGTCCAGCGCAAACCGGGCATATTTCAGATTAAAATTCCGGCGAATCAGCCGCTCCATAAACGCAGCATCCAGTTTTCCGGCCCGGGCAATTTTGGCTTCTACTACGACTTGCTTTTGATTGGCAAATCCTTCTATCTTTTTGGATCCCTGAAAGAATTCAAATTTGATTCCGTCCACATTTTTTTCGTAGCGAACATTATTTACCGATGGATCATTCAGATAATTTAGAAAAGAAGCGTACGCATCCGTATATTTTTCTGCTTCAAAAAGATCCTGTGCTTCGTCCCAGGCATCATACTGGTCGGAGGTCTTGTAGGCATCCGTGTAACGACCAAAGTGTACCTTCGGGATTGTTCCCGACGCCTTTCCCGTTCCAAATAATCTGCTGAAAATATTCATGTTTGAGTTCAAAAATGGTTGAATTATTGAAAATCATCCTTTAAATATTAATCTAAATTCGTATTCACCCTTAAAAATAATATTTTTGGGCGAAACTATGCAATCCTTTCGTACCATCTTACCGCCACTACCGGGTCTGCCTCAAATTCAAGCCGACGATCACCTGCTTTGTCTGGGATCCTGTTTTGCACAGGAAATCGGCAACCGTATCGTGGACGGACGGTGGTCCGTCCGGCTCAATCCTTTCGGAACTCTTTATCATCCTTTTCCAATGGCAGAAGGTTTACTCCGTTTGCTGGAGGACCGGCCTTTTGAGGCCGAAGACCTATTTTATTACCAGGAACAATGGCATAGCTTTGCGCACCACGGACAATTTTCCGGATCAGATCAGGGAGAGACGTTAACGAAAATAAATCAGACCCTGACGGCTGGTTCGGCTCAGTTAAAAAAAACAAATCTTCTTATACTGACCCTCGGAACTGCGAATGGTTTTGTACATAACGACTCCAGCCAGGTAGTTGCCAATTGTCATAAATTACCCGGACAGGATTTTACGAAAAAACTATTTGCACCGGATACTATTTACGAAAAGCTTGCGCCCGTTCTGAACCGGATGGCCAATCAATTTCCTAAGCTAAAAATTCTGCTGACGGTCAGTCCGGTCCGGCATCTTCGCGACGGATTGATGACCAATCAGCGCAGCAAGGCAAGTTTGCTGCTGGCCTGCGCCGAACTAGAAAAAAACATTGCGTCGGCGCATTATTTTCCAGCCTACGAATTATTGATGGATGATCTGCGGGATTACCGTTTTTATAAAAATGATTTAATGCACCCTACGGAAATGGCCGTGGATTATATTTGGGAATATTTCAGAGAAAATTGTTTTTCGGAGGAGACCCGGATTTATTACGAGGAAATCATTGCCATCAATAAAGGACTGGCTCACCGTCCACTCCGTCCGGATAGTGCTGCTCACCGGCAATTTGTGGAAAACCTTAAAGTGAAGATGACCGAATTAGAAAAAAAATACCCGCATCTGGATTTTGGAAAAGATCAATAAATATTCGCGCTCGGACAAAAAAGATCTTACCAGACTACTATTATACTTTATTCCAAAATAATTAAAATCTTATCTTTCTGATAATCAGCGAATTACAAATTAAATACTTGTATAAGTCGCTTAATCTATCTAATTTTACGAGATTGAGCTACTTATAGAAGTATTATAAGTGGCTTAATCTATCTTTTTTTACACGATTAAGCGACTTATAGTATGATTGGAAGAAAACAGGAACGCCAAAAATTAGATTATTTGTTATTTTCAAATAAGTCAGAATTATTAGCCATTATTGGTCGCAGAAGGGTTGGAAAGACTTATTTGATTAAAGAACATTTCAAAGAAAAAATAGTCTTTGACTTTACGGGTACTCAAAATGCCAATAAAACAAATCAATTAAAAAAGTTTGCATTAAAGCTGGATCAGTTCCACAGCAAAGCCATTCGCCATGCCGTTCCCGTTGACTGGGCGGAAGCTTTTTCGCAATTAAAATATTATGTACAAAATCTACCTCCTCAAGAAACTAAACCAGTAATTTTCTTTGATGAAGTTCCCTGGATTGACAGCCGTCGATCTGGCTTTTTGAAAGAACTTGGTTACTGGTGGAACGACTGGGCAAGTTACCAAAATATAGTAGTAGTAATTTGTGGCTCTGCGGCTTCCTGGATGATCGAAAAAGTAGTCAATAATAAAGGTGGATTACACAATCGAATTACAGAATATATTTATCTCCGTCCTTTTACATTAGCAGAAGTAAAGAGATATATTCATACGATTAATCCAGTAATGGACAACTACCAAATATTACAATTATATATGTCAATTGGTGGTATTCCTCATTATTTGCAGCACATTCGTAAAGGAGAGTCTGCAACACAAATTATAAATCGTATTTGCTTTAAGAAAGATGGTATTTTAAGAAATGAGTTTAATAATCTTTACGCGGCACTCTTCGAAGGTCACGAACGGCATATTTCTATCGTAAAAGCTTTGTCAACAAAATGGAAAGGTTTAACCAGAAAAGAAATTATAAAGTATACCGGATTATCAAACGGGGGCAACTTAACAAAAATTTTGACAGAACTAAAAACCTCTTCTTTTATCATGGAAATAATTCCTTTTGGTAAAAAGAAAAAAGACGCACTTTATCGATTAGTTGACGAGTACTCGCTCTTTTATTTGTCTTTTATTGATGGTAATCGTCCCGGCGAACAAGACATCTGGTTACAAAATTCTCAAAGGCATAACTATAAGATATGGCGCGGATACTCTTTTGAAAACATTTGTATTAAGCACGTTGAGGCCATTAAACTGGCCTTGGGAATCACTGGCATTCAGACAGAAGTTTCAGGTTATCAAAGTTTTGGAAATTCAGACATTGAGGGTTTCCAAATAGATTTGCTCATTGATCGGGCAGACAATAGTATCAATCTTTGTGAAATGAAATTTTACAATAGTGAATTAACCATCACAAAAGAAGATGCTGAAAAGTTGCGCCGACGCCGGACTCGGTTTCAGGAAATTTCAAAAACTAAAAAAACTATTTTTAATACGCTAATTACTACCTACGGCCTGAATGCCAATCAGCATAGTTTCAGTCAGGTTGATCAGTGCATCACCATGGATGCCTTATTTGTGCTGGATCATTTTGGAAGTTAACGCTAATCACTAGACTTTATTCCAGAATGTTTTGTAGAGTTTTTGATCAGATTGAGCCTCTTTTTTGAGCCGGCCTACCAAGGTACGCAGGCAGGTGCATAGCCTAGCTATGGGCGATAAAAAAGTCGAAAAGCCGGCCGGCGGGCTGGACAAAAAGATCATTTGGGCGCATACAAATTATTTTGGAATAAAGTCTGCTACCCCACTCTTTTTACCGTCGCCGACTGCCAGCTATTTTCGTCCACCCCTTCCAATAAAACCAGTCCCGGCTTTTTACCAATTTCGAGACTTCCCAGTGTTTGTTCGTATCCCAATGCCTCCGCTCCGTTAATGGTTGCCCATTCCAGCAGCGTCGTAAAAGGTACGTAGGATTTAAAGCGGGCGATGGTTTTCATCTCTTCGAAGACGGAAAGCTGCCAGTTGGAAGTCAGGCTATCGGTCCCGATGGTCATCCGCGCCTTGGTATCTAAAAATGCCTGATAATCCGGTAGCCGATTTTCGATGTATAGATTAGCATTCGGACAAGTAGCCCAAAATACGTTGGGACTCCAGGAATGTGCCGCTTCGATGTCGGCGGTCGTGGTGAGGGTATTGTGTACAAACAGATTTTTGCACATTGGATCCATCTGTTCAATAGCGTAGTAGATCGAAGGTTTGTGAAGGGGAACAAACGTTTTGAGTGGCATTCCGAAATTTTTGTAAAAACTCAGAAAATCACCTTTCCCGGTAAGGAATAATTCATTTTCAGCGGGCGTTTCCTGATTGTGAATGCTGACGGTCTGCCCGACGTGGTTGACGCCATTTATTTTCTGAAACAGCGTTTCCGATACCGTGTACGGAGCGTGTGGAACGACACTTTTTTTGTTGCCATTGGTTCCGGCCTGACCGGAAAAAACGGACATATATTTTTCAAATTCACCATCGGTCAGATCTTCGTTCAGGAAGTCAAACATTTCTACGAAGGTATAATAATGAATTGGACTGGCTAGTTTTTGTGCGGCTGTATCTGTTTTGTTAGAAATATCTCCAACTGCCACAATTCCACCTTTGTACATCTCTTCATCCGCCCGCCGGATAGCATCATTTATTTCTTCTTCGGGAAAATCACGAAATTTGACAACATTGGTAATGAAAGGAATCAATCCTGTTCCTGTGCCTACTTTTCCCCGCATGTGGGATAATTCCAGATGGCAATGTGTGTTGACAAATCCAGGAATAATCATTCCGGTGTGTTTTTCCAAAGAGGCCGGATCATGATCCCGGTTTTCTTCTACCGCTAAAATTTTTCCTGTTTCATCGAGAACAATTACACCGTTTCGGATGGGTTTCTGGGTGATCGGATAAATAACATCTGCGGTGATTTTTTTCATAGTAAATAATTTTTTTTAAAATTCCAGAACCATCAAACCATTTTTCACACGAGGTTCAAACCACGTTGATTTGGGTGGCATGATCGCTCCCGCATCTGCCACTTTAAATAAATCTTCGATCACTACGGGGTACAGGCAAAATGCGATTTTATTTTCGTCTTTACGAGTACGTTTAGTGATAGATTCAAAACCTTTAGGACCTTCTACGTAAGTGATCCGGTTATCGGTTTTGGTATCTTTTATCTTCATAATATTTTTCATTACTTCCCGTTCGAGCAAACTGGCATCCAGTAGCACCTGTTCATTTTTGTATTTTTCCAGGACTTCTTTTTTCCATTTCAGCCGAAACCATTCTTCTCCAATCAACATGGTCAATTCAAATTTCTTGCGGGGCTTTGCTGCTTTTTTCAATATTTTAATATCAAAAATTTGGGATATTTCCGCCATAAATCTCGCCATCGTACGATCATCCAGCCCTTCTACTATCCGGTTATAATCATAGATAGATAATTCTTTTACGGTAAAGAAGGCAGCTAAAATTTGATCATACTGGCCTTTTTTATTTTTCTCTTTCATTTTTTCGGCCATCAGTACGGAGGTAGAGGTACGGTGGTGACCATCCGCGATATAAACGTGCGGTACTTTTTTTGCAAAAATATCCTGAATTTTCTGGATAACCGGTCCCTCCTGAATTTTCCAGATGGTATGTTCCTCCAGACTATTTTCAAATGAAATAGTAAAAAAGGGTTTTATTTTTTTGATTTGCCGGGTGATAAGTTTTTCAATCGCATCAACTGTTGGATAGGTAACTAAAATGGGCTTTACGGCGGCCCCCCGTTTGATCATCAACTGGAGCTGCTGCTGCTCTTTACTGGCCAGTGTATTTTCGTGTTTTTTAATTTTATTATCCAAATAATCCTGAACGGTTGCACATCCGATCAGCCCGGTGTGTACCTTATTACTCGTCTTTATCCGATAGATATAGATAGCATCTTCGGCGGACTTTTGAAAGAAATCACTTTTTCGGTAATCAGAATAAGCTTCTTTAACGGTAGCGAAGAAGAAGTCAGCGGACGTAATGTATTCCAGATTTGGATATACCGCCTGAAAAGGATTGATCTTCATGGCAAGATAATTAATAGATGATCCGCTGAGAAGACTGACAGAACAGATCAAATTACATAAATCATGTTTCTTTAATCTATCTAAACAATATTCCCAGTCTGGACCGATGGTTTAACTTGGTTATAAAACTGCAAGATAAGAACTATTGGGGAAAGGAAAGGATCGTAAAAATAATTTATTAAGTAATGGTCGAATAATAAGTTCCTCATTTTGGCAAGGGAATTTTGGTTCAAGATGAGGCAAAAAACGTAGACGATGCCGTAGCATCGGCGAGGCTTTTTAACGAAATATTGGATCAAAAGGGCCAGCCATAAATCGGG
>CAKZUV010000060.1 GCA_937921555.1 uncultured Saprospiraceae bacterium | reverse complement strand
GGATGTGCAGCGGGAACTATGGTAGATATCAGCGGTTGGGAAATCGATGATAATACAGGAGGTACGGGACCTGGCAATCCATCTCATATATTCCCTGCGGGAACAATGATTCCGGTAGGAGGCTCGGTTACTTTAGCTTGTGATTACAGTGAAAGACCAGGGCAGAATATTTGGAATAATACTGGAGATGATGCAACCCTTCACGATGCAGCAGGTAACTTAATTGACTTGGTTACTTATAATGCTAATCCCGGCGCAAATCAACCTATACCGGGTATTACGGCTCCTGAATGCGAAGCGGTACCCACTAACTTAACCTGCACGGATGAATTACCTCCGGTTGATATAAATACCGTGATGGCAATGGATAATTGCTCTGCCGTAACAGTTACGCATCAGGGAGACGACGCGGACCCCGCTACTTTTTCCTTCTGTGCTGCGGATGGTCCTTTTATTGTAAACAGAACCTACCGTGCGGCCGATGCGTGTGGCAATTTTTCAGAATGTGTACAAACTTTTACATTTGAGGCGGATACAGAAGTTCCGATGATTACCTGTCCAGATGATGTAACGGGATTGACTTGTACGAGTACGTTACCAGCGGGTGTAACTGACCTGACGGCGTTTTTAGCCTTACCGGGCGCGACGGCGACGGATAATTGTACAATGATGGCTGCTGACTTTACGGTTAGTTTTATGGATGATGTAGATCCTGCTACGTTTAGTTTCTGTGCGGCGGACGGTCCGTTTGTGGTGACCCGAACCTATACGATCATGGATGCCTGTATGAACGCATCGACGTGTGATCAGACCTTTACATTTGAGGCGGATACAGAAGCTCCGATGATTACCTGTCCAGACGATGTAACGGGATTGACTTGTACTAGTACGTTACCAGCAGGTGTAACTGACTTGACGGCGTTTTTAGCCTTACCGGGCGCGACGGCGACGGATAATTGTACAATGATGGCTGCTGACTTTACGGTAAGTTTTATGGATGATGTAGATCCTGCTACGTTTAGTTTCTGTGCGGCGGACGGTCCGTTTGTGGTGACCCGAACTTATACGATCACCGATGCTTGTATGAACGCATCGACGTGTGATCAGACCTTTGCATTTGAGGCGGATACAGAAGCCCCGATGATTACCTGTCCTGATGATGTAACGGGTTTAACTTGTACCAGTACATTACCAGCGGGTGTAACTGACCTGACGGCGTTTTTAGCCTTACCCGGCGCGACGGCGACGGATAATTGTACGATGATGGCCGGTGATTTTACGGTAAGTTTTATGGATGATGTAAATCCTGCCACCTTTAGTTTCTGTGTTGCGGACGGACCTTTTGTAGTGACCCGAACCTATACGATCACGGATGCTTGTATGAACGCATCGACGTGCGACCAGATGTTTACATTTGAAGCGGATACGGAAGCCCCGATGATCACCTGTCCGGACGATGTAACCGGATTAACTTGTACGAGTACGTTACCAGCTGGTGTAACTGACCTGACGGCGTTTTTAGCCTTACCGGGCGCGACGGCGACGGATAATTGCGCGATGATGGCCGGTGATTTTACGGTTAGTTTTATGGATGACGTTGATCCTGCCACGTTTAGTTTCTGTGCGGCGGACGGACCGTTTGTGGTGACCCGAACTTATACGATCACCGATGCCTGTATGAACGCATCGACGTGTGACCAGACCTTTACATTCGAGGCGGATACGGAAGCTCCGATGATTACCTGTCCGGACGATGTAACCGGATTGACTTGTACGAGTACATTACCAGCGGGTGTGACTGACCTGACGGCGTTTTTAGCCTTACCCGGTGCGACGGCGACGGATAATTGTACGATGATGGCCGGTGATTTTATGGTTAGTTTTATGGATGATGTTGATCCTGCCACGTTTAGTTTTTGTGCAGCGGACGGTCCGTTTGTAGTGACCCGAACCTATACGATCATGGATGCTTGTATGAACGCATCGACGTGTGACCAGACCTTTACATTTGATGCCGATACAGAGGGACCGGCCATCACCTGTCCTGCCAATATGACGGATTTGGTTTGTAATACCGACCCGCTTCCGGTGGCAGATAATGTCATGGAATTCATCGCTATCGGTGGTACGATTGCGGATAACTGTAGTAGTCTGGAAGAAATAACGGTTGGCTTTGGAGACCGTCCGGCCAGCCAGTCGATGCTTGATTTTTGTTCAGATGATCCTGCGGACCGGACGCTAACCAGAACCTATACGGTAACGGATGTTTGTGGAAACACAAGTACCTGCGAACAGACCTTTACCTATCTGCAAAGTGTGACAGCTCCGGTTATTACCCGTATTCCCCCGGATCAAACTGTTGACTGCCCCGTCAATGCGTTTCCGCAACCAACTCTTTTTGAGTTCGAGACTGATTGTGCTTTGGGAGCAGCCGTAGCAGTAAGTGAACCAATGACTTCCGGAACAGCAGGATGTCCCGGATCGACGATTAGCTACACTTATACGGTGACCGATGTTTGTGGCAGAAGTGCCAGTCATACTCAGATTTATACTTTATCCAATGACGGCCCCGAATTTATTTGTCCGGCAGTTATTTGTGAGATTGACTGTTCTGACGGTGCAGATGCTCTTCAGCAAAAATTTGATGCTTACGCAGAATTAGCCACTGTCAACACTTCTTGTGGTAATGATGTAACCATTACTAATAGTTTCTCTGCGAATGGCTTTAACAGTCAGAACTGTCTGAATGGCCCCGTCGCTGTTGAAAATACCATCGCATGGCAAATCGTTACTTTCTCAGCCACGGATGACTGTGGAAGATCTAGCAGTTGTACAGCTTTGGTGGTAATTAAAGATACGAATGGTCCGTCTTTCAGTGGACAACCTTTCCCCGCCGTTCGTACTTTCGGACCGGATAATCAGGAACTGTATGATGCCTGGATTAATGCCAATCTTGCCGCTTTAGGTGCCGAGGATGAATGTAATAGTTTTACTGGTGTGGATGAAATTTCTTTTTCCCCGGCCAGCCCGAACCTGACTTTTGTCGGAGCGTTTGCAACGACTGAAGTAACATTTACAGCAATGGATGCCTGTGGTAATGAATCTTCCGTATCGACTAATTTTATTCTGAGGGAGGCTACGGATGCTCCGATGGCGACAGTTTCCGGAAGAGTAGTCACTGCCGAGAATGAATTTGTTGAGAACACCGCAGTAAGTATCGAACAGGCCAACGTAGGACAGGTAGGATATCAGATGACGGAAGAAGATGGAATTTTTGATTTTGAAGTAGAGGGAAACCATTCTTATGAGATTACGCCGATCCGGAATGATGATCCGCTGAATGGTATCACTACTTTAGATTTGATTATGATTGGAAGACACGTACTGGAGATTAGTTTATTGGAAACACCTTACCAGATGATTGCGGCGGATATCAACAACAGCGGAACGATCAGCTCGCTGGATCTTATCCAACTGAGAAGACTGCTGCTTCATATTGATGAGGAATTTTCTAATAATACTTCGTGGAGGTTCGTGGATGCTTCTTTTGAATTTTCTGATCCGGCCAATCCATTTCTGACGACTTTCCCCGAAATACGGAGTATAGATGCCGCCGGTTCGGAAGAGATTGCCGATTTTGTGGCGATTAAAATTGGAGATATAAACGGAAGTGCCAGTCCTAACCAATTGGTAACTACCGGTGACACGCGTAACCGGCAGGATTTATTTATTGCTGTAGAAGATCAGGATTTTGCCAAAGGCGAAACAATAGAAGTGGATTTTAAAGCAAAAGACTTTAAAGAAATGACGGGCTACCAGTTTAGTTTGAATTTTGATCCGACCGCTTTAGAATTGCTGACCGTAGAATCCAGAGATTTGAAGGATTTGAATAATGACAACTTTGGATTCAGTTTGCTGAATAACGGGGTATTGACTACCAGCTGGAATGTACCTGCCGGCAGCACTGCCGCAACGTTGAAAGACGACCAGACATTATTTACCATCCAATTCAAAACCCTGAATTCGAATGCGTTGAAAAATGTATTATCGATCGGTTCTGATTATACGAAGGCGGAAGCCTACAATGATGATGAGCACCTGATGAACGTTTCCATCGCATTTAATCTGGAAGAGGGCGTAGTCGTAAATACACCAGCGGCTTTATACCAAAACCGTCCCAATCCGTTCAGAAATGAAACGATCATTGGATTTGACCTTGCTGAAAATGAGACAGCTACACTAACTATTTACGATATAGCTGGTAAAGTAATCAAACAGGTTTCTCAGACTTTCCAGAAAGGATATAACGAAGTGCCGGTAGATGCTGCCGATTTAGGGGCGACCGGATTACTGTATTATCGCCTGGAAACGTCCGGTTTTACAGCCACCAGAAAAATGATTTTACTGAAGTAATTTAAGTTTGCTTTACCTTTAAAGCTGCTCTATTAATGACGACGAGGCCCTTACCGAATTTATCGGATAAGGGCCTCGCGTTTTAATTCATCAATTCAAAACATCTGCAAAACTATTTTACCAGTCGTACCGTCTTTTCCTGTCCTTTCCCGTCACGGTACCGCAGAAAATAAATACCACTACCAAGACGCTGTCCATCCCAGTCGAAACGGTGGCGACCCGTAGCAAGCGATCCGTAATTTTTGGATTGAATGGTTTGTCCCAGCGAATTAATCAGGGCAACCTCCACTTGCTCAGCGGCAGTTGACAAATTAATTTCTAACGCAAAATCGGTAGTAAATGGATTTGGAGTAACCCGTAAGTTGGTCAGTGAAACGGGTAGTTCTTCGTTGGAGGTCGTACTGCTTTGATAGTTAACAACCTTGAGATCATCAAAATAGAATCCATCAGCCCGCACAAAACCATCCGAGAAAAAAAGAAATTTTATTAAAATGGTTTCTCCCAGATAGTCATTCAGACTTACTTCTTCCAGAACCCAGTCGGCCTGCAATCCATCGTAGAGCTGTTCGCCTTCGGGCTGATTGGGCGAAGCCAGATTCGTATATTTTCCACAAAGGGGCGTCCAGGAAACTCCGTTGTCATCGCTAGCCATGATCTGAACGTAATCATATTCATCTTCTATTTCCCATTTTGCCCAGTACTGCAAAATAGCTGTTTCAGCGCCAGTCAGATCGATGGGCGTGGTCAGAACAATTTCGCTATCCGTATCATTCCGGTAACGGCCCATCGGACTGTCGGTGATACTGGAAGGTGCACTGACAAATTCATTGGTAACGATTCCCCAGTCGCCGTTGGTAAAATAATTTTCAAAGCTACTGTTGTCTTCGTTAACCAAATCCTCCGGAATTCCGTTGATCAATTGTTTGGTGATCGTATCATGGCGAATAAAAGAACCATTGTCCACACTGATGGCAAAAATCACCGCTTCGGAACTACTGCTGCCATCAGGCGTAATGGTATAGGAAACGTCAAAATTTTCAGTTTCTGAATTAGCCAGGTCTAAGGTTAGGGTACCCTGATCGATGGTCAGATTGCTGGTGACCGGCGTAATGGCTACCGTTTGTAGACCAGGGCGTAGTCCGTATTCCAGGGCTGAAAAGTTAAAATTCCCGGAAATTTCAGTAATGGTTGTGGGACTGTTATCCGTGATTTCAAGATAGTTGAGGAGTAAATTGGCGGCAATAATATTTTGGGACATGACCGCTTTGTTCAATCCGATAATGGCATCGGAAGGAGGCCAAAATCCAAACGACTGTGGTCCCACTTCCGGAGTCATGGCAAAGATTTTTGGTTTACTCATTTCTTCAAAATACATCCACGAATCACTGTCTCCATTGACAATATAGCCAACTGTTTCCAGATCGGTTCCGAATAAATATCCATTTTCTGCCGTTAGGATTTCACCAAAATTTAAGTAAGTCATAATATCCGCAGGATCAGTCGCTTCCGGTCGGATCAACAGATTACTGAAAGTGTGACAATTGAGGGTAATTTCAACATTTTTATCTGCCAGAAAAGCCGCAACTGCCTGCGTTTCAGGTTCACTGAACGGACCTTCTCCCCGGTAGGTTTCACTTTCCGGTGCCGGAGAAGAACCCACGTTATCCAGTCCCCACAGATAGCCGTAATTACGGTTAAGGTCTACACCAAAAGTACCATTATTGTTATCTCTCCGATTTTTTCGCCAGAGACCACCTCCGTTAGGCTCAATTAGCTCATTGTAAATATAACCATCCGGATTGACACAGGGAATAAAATACATTTTGGTGTTGTCTACCAGATATTTTATCTGATCGTCCGTTTCGTAATTTTCCAGCAGGTACCACATATAAAATAAGAGCTGACTCAGACTATTTGCCTCCCGCGCGTGGTGTAGTGCGGTATACATGATTTCGGGTTCGTCCTCGTCCAGGGCCGGATTATCAGAAATGGCCAGCCAGTAAATAGGCCGGTTCTGGTGCGAACTAAAACCCTCAATTTCTGCCCGTTCGGTAATCAAATCAGGATACAGTTCCTGCATCTGGTCCAGTATGGCCAGCATCTCAATGTAGGTGTGATAACCGCCCATACTACCCAGCTGATAATTGGCGGGCGTAGGGTACTGATCGCCGGGGCTGGCAGCCGTTCCTCCGCAGGATTCGTCTCTGACCGCAGCGGGAAGTCCTTCCAGGTTGCGGGTCTGGTACCAGGCAATGACATCTTCAATGAGCACCTCGTGTGGAATATTATTGTCCACCAGACGCTGAACTTCCGCTTCCGAAAAGTCATTGATCAGATGTCTTCCGGGAGCATAAGCGCCGTGGTCGGTTTCCAGTCCCAGCTTGGCAATTTCCGTAATTGGCGTTTGAGTGAGATCTATTTTTACTTTTTTATAACTAATTTGGGCCGAAAGGGTAACCACTGAAATCAAGAGAAGAAAAAAAATCAGATGAGGTCGAAGCATAATTGAAAGGGTATTTTTCATTAAATTATTGAAACAGAACGTACTATAAACGTATTTTTATTCCGTAAAGTTAAATCTTATTGTAAGGTATTCTCTGAAAAAAGAAGCAAGCTGGTGACATTTAAGGATATTTATCGGATTCTATTTATAAAAATTCTGTAAAAATGAACCTTGAAATTAATGATACGGACCTGATTTTTTCCGGTTGTGGAAATATTGTGGATAAATAAAATGCAGAAAAAGCGGGAAACCTGGATTAAAAGGTACTTTTGTACACTGCCAAAAAAGGGAGGTTTACAAAGGTATATTTCTGGCAAAAATTGACATCGTTGGTAAAGAAAGAAAATAAATATCTTACGTGGACCACGTGGCTGGTCCAACAATTATGGCTGAAGCTGACGGCGATCGGCTGGCGGTTACTGGATTTTGTCCGGTTGATTCCGGTGAGAATTTTTCGGATTGGCCTCCACTTCGGACGATTTTTTTACAAATCATCCCAAACCAAAATCTGGCGGAATTTATGGCCGGAACAATACCGCCTGCTCAATCGAATATTCAACTGGCATCTGACGCTCGTAATCTATTTGCTCGAGCTGGTGGGCATCGGTGAGGTGTACGAAACCATCACTGATTTTCTGAAATTCAATACCCGGGCCATGACCGGGCGGGAAATTGCGGTCGCCAAAACAATCTACGGCAACCAAATTAATTACCGCCGGGTACGCCTCGACGGGTACGCTATGCTGGGACCAAAACAACAGCAAATTTGTTACGTTAGTTTTTATTTGATCAATAGCTGGGGCAACATGTCCGATGCGCTGTTGATTCACGAACTCGTTCACATCTGGCAATACGAACAGATGGGTGCGGTGTACATGCCACGGGCGCTGGCAGCGCAGGCGAGTAGTGTGGGCTACAATTATGGTGGGGTAGATGGCCTGCAAAATGCGCTCGACGAGACCGGAGATTTACGGAGTTTTAATCTGGAGCAGCAGGGAGATATTGTAGCGGATTATTTTAGAATAAAAAATGGACGGCGGCCAGAGTGGGGGAATGGAAAAACAGGAGATCTGGACGTTTACGCGGCCATCATTCGTCCGGCGCTGGTAAATTCCCCGGATAGTCGAAATCAAAACCCATCTTCCGAAAATCCTTCGGCCTGAAGACCCGTTTAGAGCTTGTCCAAATATTCCGATTGCAGCCAATAAAAGGAAGTATAGACAGGCGCTTAATTGAAATGTGGTGTTTTACGGTTTTTCCGTATGTTTGTAGTAATTAGAAGCTGGGAATAACCCCATGGGAGCAGATCGTGTGATATGATAAAATTTTATAAAAAGGAAAAAGGTGATTTAATTGTTGCTGACACAGATTCCGGGTCCGGCTGGATTCACATCTCTCCGCCTTTTAGTCACGCAGAGCTGGAAGCACTGGCCACCGAACTGGTCATCCCACTCGACTTCCTGACGGATTCGCTGGATATTGACGAACGTTCGCGGTACGAACGGGAAGAGGAAGATCGTCTGATCGTTTTGAATACCCCCATTCTGAATGACAATGATGACCAGAACGACGCGATCTACGTCACCGTTCCGATCGGGATTATTCTCACCGGACAGTACATCGTGACCATTACTCCGAAGGTCAATCCGGTACTGAATATTTTTCTGGAAAATAAATTAAAAAACTTCGACCCGCACAATGTCCGGCTTTTTATTCTGCAAATTATGGAGCAGAATGTGTTCCGTTTTTTGACCTGTCTGAAGCAACTTAATCTGAAAAGAAATCTTATCGAAAAAGAACTCTACGATTCCAGCCGGAACAAAGAGTTGCGGCAACTGTTGAGCATTGAAAAATCGCTGGTATATTTTGTAAATACCCTGAGCTCGAACGAATTGCTCAAAATGAAAATGAAGCGGACCGACTTCCTGAAAATAAAAGACGACGAGGCATTAACGGATTTATTCGAAGACATTATCATCGATAATAGTCAGGCCCTGGAAATGTCCAATGTTTACACCAATATCCTCAACGGAACAATGGAAGCTTACGCCTCCATTATCAGTAATAATCTGAACGTAGTGATTCAGCGACTGACGCTCATTACCATTATTCTGATGGTGCCTACGCTGGTGGCCAGTTTTTACGGGATGAACGTTCCCGTTCCCTTCAAGTCGGAAGAAAGCCCCGAAACGTTCTTTTATATTATCATCTTTTCTTTGGTCATCAGTATTATGCTGGCCCTGTGGTTCCGGAGAAAGCGACTCTTTTAGGGATAGCCTTCTGTTATACCATTTCATTCCTGTTTTTTCTCTTTTGGAAGAAAGTCTAATATTAATCAAAATCAAATCCAATGCGCTGATGTCGTTGTACGCGGAAACAAACGTGGGCTAACATAATTGGCTTATGCCAGGACCAATATTGAAATATACAAAATAAAATTCGGCGATTAGAAAAACTGCATTTCAATTTATTAAAAATAAAATATATAAAATGCGCAACTAATTTTCAGCTCGGTTTTGAAACGACTCCGAAATTTCTAAATCATTGATTGCCAATATTAAGTGAATGTAAATTTGATTAAATTACAACAATTTGGTGATAGAAAAAGGCAAAAAGAGTATAAAACTTATGAACAGTGTGGAAAAGTTGTTAACAATTAGTTTCTATTGATAATCAATGATTTAGGTTGGTTATCAACATGATGTGGATAACTTTTAGCACCAAAAATTAATGTTTTCCGTATCTTAGTTTGCAGAATATAGAAACAAAAAAGGTGAAACACTATAACCACCTCTTTTTGCAAAAAACAGCATACTTTTAGACATACTGGAGGAACCAGGATTAAATAGGTTTCTGATTTTAATGACTTCAGAATTAATACTGAACCTGCCGGCAGGCAGACGGGAAGTCGAAACAGAACATTATTCATCCCCGGTTCCTGAGCTTGAGAAAGGTCTCCACCTCCTATTTTCTGCTTTACCAATCAGTACTGTAAATGCCCCGGATTAGTTTAGTTCGCAGCATATATTACAAAATGGGTACGTACAATTACTGATTGTTTTTACAGAACATCCCGAATGGGTCAGCCTACTTGAGATACGAATGGACCATTCGTTGAGGGCCATTGCTATGCCTTTACGAAAGCTATTCAAACCCCGATTTTGAAATACCTTATTTTTTAAAACCTATAAATTAATTAATTACGATGAGTGTAGCGGAAGAAAAAATTCTGATAGAAAACCCTAACCGGTTTGTTCTTTTCCCCATTGAACACGATGATATCTGGAAATGGTACAAACAATCACAGGCCTGTATCTGGACGGCAGAAGAGATCGACCTTTCTCAGGATCTGGTAGACTGGGATAAACTGACGGACAACGAACGTCACTTTATTAAACACGTACTGGCATTCTTTGCGGCGAGTGACGGGATTGTCAACGAAAACCTGGCCGAGAATTTTGTCAACGAAGTACAGTACACGGAAGCGAAATTTTTCTATGGTTTCCAGATCATGATGGAAAATATTCACTCCGAAACGTACTCGCTGTTGATTGATACTTATATTAAAGACAACAAAGAAAAAGACTATTTATTCAATGCCATTGAGACGATGGATTGCGTCAAGAAAAAGGCCGACTGGGCGTTGCGCTGGATCGATCAGGGAAGTTTTGCCGAGCGGCTGGTGGCTTTTGCCGCCGTGGAAGGAATCTTCTTTTCCGGCTCTTTCTGTTCTATTTTCTGGTTGAAAAAACGGGGACTGATGCCAGGACTGACTTTCTCCAACGAGCTAATCTCCCGCGACGAGGGTATGCACTGTGATTTTGCCTGTGCGCTCTACAACGACCATATTGAGAATAAGCTGGATATTAAAATAGTACAGAAAGTTATCATGGACGCCGTTGAAATTGAAAAAGAATTTGTGTCCGACTCTTTACCGGTGAATCTGATTGGGATGAACTCCGAAATGATGTGTCAGTACATCGAATTTGTTGCCGACCGACTCCTGAATTCTCTGGGTAGTGACAAGGTTTACAACGCCGAAAATCCGTTCCCGTGGATGGACATGATTTCCATGCAGGGTAAAACCAACTTCTTCGAAAAGAGAGTAGGAGATTACCAAAAGTCCGGCGTTATGGCCGACCGTGAAAAACAAACTTTTTCACTGGACGAAGATTTCTAGAAAACGTCTGTGAAGCAAAGTATTTCTTATTGAACTTTATTTACATAACCTGCGGATTCATTGCTGATATAAAAACAAATTCCGGCTACCCCGGTCCAAATGTTAACTTAGAGCATGTTTAAATTTCTAAATAAATTTTAAACAAGTTCTTAAAAGGCTAATACAAAATCCGAACTAACTTAATCTTTAACCATGCAAGTAGTAAAAAGAAGTGGAAAAAAGGAAAACGTCTCCTTTGATAAAATCACTGCCAGAGTAAAAAAACTCTGTTACGGTTTGAATCAGAAATACGTTGATCCCATTGAAATATCAAGACGAGTCATTCAGGGACTTTACGATGGTGTCACAACCACCGAACTGGACAACCTCGCTGCGGAAACGGCCGCTACAATGGCGACCCAACATCCGGACAACGCCCTGCTGGCCGCCCGAATTGCTATTTCTAATTTACATAAAAATACCGATAAATCTTTCTCCCGGACGATGCGGGCACTGTACGATTATATCGATCCCAAAACGGGCGACAAAGCGGGACTGATTAGTGATGAGACCCTCAAGATTATTGAAAAAAACAGCGACCGGATTAACAGTGCTATTATCTATGATCGCGATTATAGTTTTGATTATTTTGGATTTAAAACACTGGAACGATCTTATCTGCTTCGTATGGACGGCGAAGTAGTTGAACGTCCCCAGCACATGCTCATGCGTGCCGCCCTCGGAATTCACGGTGAAAACCTGGACGCTGCGATTGAGACTTATACCCTGATGTCCGAAAAGTGGTTTATTCACGCCACACCAACCCTGTTTAACGCCGGAACACCAAAGCCGCAACTTTCTTCTTGCTTCTTGTTAAGCATGACGGAAGATTCCATTCCCGGTATCTTTGAAACCCTTACCCGATGCGCCAAGATTTCACAGTCTGCCGGTGGAATCGGTCTGAGCATTCACAATGTGCGTGCGCAGGGGAGTTATATCAAAGGTACCGGAGGAACTTCCAACGGAATCGTACCCATGCTGAAAGTGTACAATGATACGGCCCGGTACGTAGATCAGGGAGGAGGAAAACGAAAAGGTGCTTTTGCGGTTTATATCGAACCGTGGCACGCCGATATTTTTGATTTTCTGGATCTGAAAAAGAACCACGGAAAAGAAGAAATGCGGGCCCGTGATTTATTTTATGCGATGTGGATTCCGGATTTATTTATGGAACGGGTCAAAGCCGACGGCGACTGGTCTTTGTTCTGTCCCAACGAAGCACCCGGCCTGGACGATTGTCACAGCGGCGAATTTGAGGCCCTGTACCACAAATACGAGCAGGAAGGAAAAGCCCGTAAAGTAGTTAAAGCGCAGGAAATCTGGTTTGCGATCCTGGATTCTCAGATCGAAACAGGTACACCTTACATTTTATACAAGGACGCTGCTAACCGTAAATCCAATCAGCAAAATCTGGGAACCATCCGGTCCAGTAATCTCTGTACGGAGATCATCGAATATACTTCTCCGGACGAAGTAGCTGTTTGTAATCTGGCTTCGATCAATCTCTCTAAATTCGTCGAAGACGGTGCGTTTGATTTCCAGAAACTACACGATATTACCCGCGTGGTCACCCGTAACCTGAACAAAGTAATTGATGTCAATTACTATCCGGTGGAAGAAGCCAGAAATTCCAATATGCGTCACCGTCCTGTGGGTATCGGGGTGCAGGGACTGGCGGATGCTTTTATTCTGATGCGCTACCCGTTTGACAGTCCGGAAGCCCGTAAACTGAACCGGGAAATTTTTGAAACGATTTACTTCGGTGCGATTTCCGAATCGGTGGCACAGGCAGAAACAGACGGACATTATGAGTCTTATCCGGGGTCTCCGGCCAGTGAAGGTAAATTACAGTTTGATCTCTGGGGTGTTACTCCAACGGATCGCTGGGACTGGACGAGTTTGAAAGCTAACATGAAAAAGCACGGATTACGTAATTCGTTGTTAGTAGCACCGATGCCGACCGCTTCGACTTCTCAGATTTTAGGAAACAACGAATGTTTTGAACCGTACACGGCCAATATTTATACAAGAAGAACTTTGTCCGGCGAGTATATTGTAGTCAACAAACACTTACTGAAAGATTTGATTCGCCTCAACCTTTGGGACGAAGATATGAAGCAACAGGTGATGGCCGCCAACGGGTCGATTCAGCACCTTGAGGAAATTCCACAGGAACTGCGCGACTTGTACAAAACGTCTTACGAGCTGAGTCAGAAAGTAATCATCGACATGAGTGCGGACCGTGGTGCGTATATCTGTCAGAGTCAGAGTTTAAATCTCTTCGTGGAGAATCCGAATTTTGGTAAGCTTTCCTCCATGCACTTTTACGGATGGCAGCAGGGACTGAAAACGGGTATGTATTACCTGCGTTCAAAGGCTGCCGTTGATCCGATTAAGTTTACACTGGCCAAGAAACACCAGCGTGTTCAGACCGCAGAGAAGGAAATGGTCGCCGGAGAAGATTCGGTTGGTATCAATCAGAATGCTCTGGCAGAACGGGCGAGACAACAGCCAATCGTAGAAGATGATGCGAATTCCGGTCAGGCTTGTAATCTGGATGATCCGGATTGCCTGATGTGTGGATCGTAAATGAAAAGTGTGTTTAAATATTTATAGGTGAATAAATGAGAAGGCCCCGCGAGAGTGGGGCCTTTTTTAAGGGATGTTTGAGGTGGAGTTGTGGGTAGGGGTTATTTGATAGTTAGACTTAATTAAAAAATTATGAAGAATATTTTTCCCGGATATAATAAAAAAAGTGAAAGTGAAATTCAAAACCTCTGGGATAAAGGGGTTATCATGTTTGATGCGAATGTCCTCCTAAATTTATATCGTTATTCAAACGAAACACGAAAAACCATCATTGAGTTGATAGCGAAATTTGGAAATAAAATTTGGTTTGGTTGCCACATCAAGCAGCTTTGGAATATAATAGAAATAGATATGAAGTAATTGCTGACCAAGAAAAAGCCTATAAAGAATTTACTGAGAAGATAACTCAAATTCAAAAAGATCTACAATCAACTAGTAAGCCTCCATTTCTATCAGAAAAAGTTCATGATCATTTAAATGAGGTTTTTGAAAAGGTAAGCTCAGAGGTTGAGGAGAGTATTCATAAATATTGTGGATATTTAAAACTAGATTCTATATACGAAGAGCTTTCCAACCTTTTTGAGAACAAAATTTCCGAACCATTTGAAGATGATAAATTAAGTGAGTTGTATATAAAGGGTCAGCTTAGATTTGAAAAAAAAATTCCTCCAGGTTACGAAGATGAGAAAAATAAGGTAGGCAATGAAAAGTATGGAGATTTTATTCTTTGGATGCAGGTAATAGCCAAGGCTAAGGAATCCAATGCTCCAATTATTTTTATTACAGATGAAAGGAAAAAAGATTGGTGGTGGAAAATTAAGGACGGTCGCAATATGGGCCCTCGCCAAGAGCTTACCGAAGAAATAATGAAAGAAGCTAAAGTTGATTTTCATATGTACTCATCGGAAAGATTTTTATCCTTTGGCCAAAAGTTCTTAAAACAAAAAGTAAACCAAGAAGCCTTGGAGGAAATTCAAGCAATGAAAAGAGCAGAGATGGAGCAGATACGAAAAATAAAGAGAAGGTCGGGATTACAAAAAAGAAAGCTAGAGGAAGAAATGGAAAAAAAATTCGCATTAGAAAAAGAGCAAGCTAATCTGCAGAAAAGAATTTATAAATTTGAAGTTCATTTAGATTCATTGATGAAAAATAAAGGAGATACTACGGAAAATCAAGAATATATAGAAAGTATAATGAGTATTGGAGAAAAATTAAAAGAGGAATTAAAGGACGTTGACAGGAAATTGAAATTGATAGGTGGAGAGAACTGGAGATCAATTAAATCAAAAGATTCCTCATCACGTGAATCTCTTTTAATTAAAGCCTTATGGAATGAAATCAAGGAAAAAGATGAGAGTAACTAAGTCTAACAATCGATATACGACGATTGCTCACTATCGGTCACACTCGAGCATAACGAGACCGTCTACAAGCAGAAAAGAAAAATCGTTCTTTCGTGAAAATCGTTTTAAAATAATTCACTGACAAAAAGGTAAATTGAGTTTCTTTTGTTTTTCGGAATAAAAGTATTTGTCTATGGAACTCTTTATCAAATAAAATAGTTACTATGGTGATAGTTGGTTGAATTCAACCTAAGAATATTTTTTAAACAAAAACAAATTATTATGGGACTTAAACCTTAAACCTGGACCAAAAAAAATTGCCAAATCAACAGGAAAACCTGACAGACGTCAAAGAGACAACAAAAACACTCCTGGCAATACTCCTTCATTGAAACCTTCAAAAAGTACGAAGAAAAGATAGGAGTTCAGATTGGACCAAAGAGGCTGATTCAAAAGGTAAATATAGAGCTTGCTGTTTTCGTATAGAGTAAAATTTTCAAATACGTTAATCAAATACTCTACACCTTTTTAGACAGCCTCTTTTCTGTTTTATTTATGACACTACAAGAAAAACTAAAATGAAATTTGAAAAAAGGCCTGTAGCTAACAATAAAGGCTATAAAACGTTACTAATAAAAAATAGATAATGGCAAAAAAAAGAACTTCAACAAAGAAAGCAACTGCTAAAAAGACCACTACTAAAAAAACATCTACTCCAAAGAGAGTAACCGCTAAAAAGACCGCTACTAAAAAGTCCTCTGCCTCAAAAACAGCTGTAAAGAAAAGCTCAAAGGAATATGGTACAAGTGGGACTGGTGCAAAAAGAAAACCAGCAACTAAGAAGTCCTCTGCCTCAAAAACAACTGTAAAGAAAGGTTCAAAGGAATATGGTACAAGTGAGACTGGTGCAAAAAGAAAATCAGTAACTAAGAAGTCCTCTGCCTCAAAAAAAACTGTAAAGAAAAGCTCAAAAAAACTGAATGCAAGTAATAGTGTAAGAAAAATTAAGAAACGTACATCAAAAAAATAACTAAATATGAAGCTATCTGGTTTCCGAGAAGTTGTAGACTATTTTTCCAGCAAAGCAAGTGATATAAACAGGCAGTTGACATTTGCTGGTATAGCAATTATATGGATATTTAAAAAAGAAACGGGGCAAATTATCGACCTTCCAAACTTTCTTTATAGGCCCCTTATATTCTTTGTCCTAGCATTAATTTTTGATCTTTTTCAATATATAATTGGATTTATAATTTGGAAAGTATTTCATAGAAGTCAAGAGAAAAAAGGGAGAAAAGATGACGACGATGTGTTAGCAAATCCAATTTATAGCTATCCAATTGATTTCTTTTTTTTACTAAAAATTATTGCGACAGCGATTGCTTATGGCTTTTTATTAGTGTTTTTATTCACAGCGATTCAATGAGCATCCTCTTAGTAAATGAAATGCATAACAATGTACATGATAATCAGACTTACTATCGCTTTGTCTGCTGCATATACCAACCGTTAAAAATAAAAACGATTAGATATAATTCCTAATCTTTCGGTTATCTAGTGGTACATCCCATAAGTTTGTCCTAGTTTAAATTATTTAATACCTTTCCTTTAGTGAAGCCTTTAAATTTCCATTTGGCAGGCTTAGCCAATTCAGTGTTATAAAAAACAATATATTTTTCAATTTTGCTTTCTAAG
>CAKZUV010000059.1 GCA_937921555.1 uncultured Saprospiraceae bacterium | reverse complement strand
ATCACCGGCGCACAATCATTATCCTCACAGTCAATTCTTCCATCACAATCGTCATCTTCTCCATTTCCACAAATTTCCCCACTCCCTCCATTACCAGGGCCTATACCCAGTAGTTCGATTTCCGTAAGTGCAATAAAACCCTTTCTGTCTAGTTGAATTCGGACATACCTTCCTGATTTATTGTTTAATGGAATTTCTACTCCAGACTCAATTGGATCTTCCACATAGACAAATTCTACTAATGGCGACGATATGGTTTCAGATAAATTAGAAGTCTCAAACGGATAATCTGAAATCAAAATGTAGAAACCGCTTGCGCCTTTTCCCAGTATATCGCTCGGATAGTAAATGACTATCTCTGACAAAGTACTTTGACTTTCTAAATTGACCTGAAAATAAGGATTATTTTCCACCTGCGTTTTTGTCGATCTGTTATTATCAAGACGCCCGTTTCTTACTCCATCGATTGCCCGCTCGGGATAATGATTACCATCAGTTGTTGACTGATCAACACCAAGTAATCCAATAGGACTTCCTATTTGACCGCAGTCTGTAGCTTGTGGGTCTATTCCGACGGTAACCTGTCCAGAAACTTGGTAAAAAGAGAAAACGGCGAGTAAGATTATTAGTATATTATATTTCATGATTATGTTTTTATGGAAAATGACTTTATTCTTTTAGACGTCTTATCGGCCTAAACAAGAGATTTTTTCTGAATGAATTAGTTGCCCACTAGAATATATACAAACAATGTAAACTCCTGTGTTAAAATTACTTAAGTCCAGTTCGGTAATTCCCTCCTTATCTAATTGCTGATCTTTGACGTTTTGCCGGAGAACATTAAAAATAGAAACATGTCCGTCTTTTTCTTCCGGACTGAATATGTTTAAGACTTTGCTCACTGGATTTGGAAAAATCTTGATAGTAGTAGAATGACTAAAGTCATCTTGCTTACCTGATAACTCATCACAATCTTCCATCCCGGTAATTTCAACCGTATTTGAAACAAAAACATCATACTTCGCTTTATCTGTTTTTTGAGATTTCATTTTATTTTTAAAAATTTTTGTAATTCTTTTTCTTTTTGTGTTAGTGGGAATCACAGAAACTCTATAACTTCCTATTGGTAGTTCTTTGAAAGTTTTAATATTTTCAAGACTATTCACTACTTCAATTTTTTCCCATACATTTGCAATTAATTCCTTCTCAAGGATATAACTCAACTCCTGGATGCTACCTTCCGGGACTGAATGATCATCATAATAAACTATGATATCTTTACAGTTCTGAATTTCCAGATGACTTTGGGCCTGAATATTTCCTGTAAAAATTCCTGGCACAAAACACATAACGATAAAAAAGTATTTAAAATCCATGATTATATATTTAATATTTTAAAATTCACCTTTCACTTAACTATAACAAAACTTACCAAAAGTGCATACCAATGGCTAATAAAAGTCAACCGGATTAAACCCGTCTAACTTTTCGGACATAGAAATTCTGTTGTAATTAATTAATTACAATAAAGCTTTTCTTTTACTTTAAAAATTTACGTTGTTGAATGCCAAAAAACCTTAAGAAAAATTGATTATTAGCCTTTAGATAAAATCAGGAAAACCCTGATAAGTGTAAACTTAAACAATACATTTCAAAAAAAAAAAAAAAAAAAAAACGATAACAATTCCAAAATTTTAACACTTCTCTCCCACAAAAAAAGATACTCAATCAAATTAGCAAAAAACACCCTGCGTCCATTAATCGACAAATAAAAAAGTTAAACGACCTTCCTACCCACGCAGGAAGGCAAGTTAAACAAATAAACGACTAAACAAATAAACGATTAAACACCACTCCCTACACATACCCCGCCGCCTGCAAATTAAACAGCTCCGCGTACTTCCCGTCCTTCGCCATCAACTCCTCGTGACTTCCCAACTCTAACAAAGTACCGTTTTCCAAAAACAATATCCGATCTGCCATTCGTACCGTCGAGAAACGGTGCGAGATCAGCACCGCAGATTTCCCTTCAATCAATTCCGCAAAACGTAAAAAGACCTCGTGTTCTGCCCGTGCATCCAGGGCCGAAGTCGGCTCGTCCAGGATCAGCAGCTGCGCTTCCCGCATGTAGGCACGGGCGAGCGCCACCTTTTGCCATTGTCCACCGGATAGCTCTACCCCATTGTTGAAGCGCTTTCCAAGTACCTGTTCGTACTGTCCCGGAAGGTCGTTAATGACCGTATCCGCCAGACTTTTTTCTGCGGCCTGCATAATCACCGGCATGTCTTTATTCAACTCAATATTTCCCACCGCGATATTATCGGACGCCTTCATCTGAAACCGGATATAATCCTGAAAAATAATTCCTATATTTTTTCGTAAGTCCAGCAACTGATATTCCCGCAAATCTTTTCCGTCCAGCAAAATACGGCCTTCGCTCGGTTCGTAGAGTCGGGCCAATAATTTGACCAGCGTGGTTTTTCCCGCACCGTTTTCTCCAACCAACGCCAACTTTTCCCCTTTATTTAAATGAAAAGATAAATTACGAATCGCGTATTTTTCACTGTTGATATATTTAAAACTCACATTCTCGAAAGTGAAACCTTCCCGGATCGGTGTTGGTACGGGCAGCGCTTTTGCGTTATCACGAATCGTCGGTTCCAACGCCAGAAAATCAAATAAATCCTGAAGGTACAAAGAGCCTTCTGCAATTTTTGAAAACCGATTCATAATTCCTTGCAACATTCCCCGCATCTGCCGGAAAGATCCTGCCAGAAAAGTCAGGCTTCCGACTGTGATTAGTCCCGCCGTGGTTTGCATAATGATAAAAACGTAGGCTCCGTAATAGGCCAGACTTCCGATTGCCGACAGAAAACTTCCCCACCAGGCCCGCTTAACAGAAATCTTTTTATTGGCCTCGTAATAACGATCCGATAGTTCCTTAAATCGAGTCGCCAGAAAGTCAGACAAATTAAAAATCTTTACTTCCTTCGCCGTCTGATCACTCGCACCGATATAACGAAGATAGTCCAGTTCTCTCCGTTCGGGCGTCCAGCTACGGGTCAAAGAATAGGTATGTTGATTAAAATGGGTCTCGCCCAAAAAGGAAGGAATCACCGCCAAAAATAAAATTAACAGTAGCCACGGACTAAACGTAAGTAACCCTGCTCCCAGAAATAATAACGTAATCGTATCCTGCAACTGAGATAAAACCTGCGACATTAACATCGTCCGCCCTACCGTCTGCCGACGCGCCATCTCCAGTTTATCATAAAATTCCGGATCTTCAAACTGATACAAATCCAGCCGGGCCGCGTGCCGGATCAGCATCACCGAACTGCGATTGGCAAACAAATCACCCAATAAACTATCCAGCAACGCAATTGCCCGATTTAATAATTCGGAAGCAACCGCCAACGCCAACTCAATGGCCACCATCGTCCACAGATAGTCTTTGGAACCGTCCGTTGCATCAATCAGCCGGATTACTTCATCGATAATTTCTTTCCCCACGTACAAAACCGCCAACGGAATCGCCGCCTTCAAAATTCTCAATACAATATTAAAAATAAAAAGCACCTTACTGGTGTCCCAAATCAAACCAAAAAATTTCGGCAGATTCTTCAACGCCGCAAACTGGGTCGAAAGTGATTTACTGACTTTCGGATTTTTTCTTCTACTCATTCTTTTTAAACAGTTAAGGGTGGGATTAGTTTTGTGGGGCGCTGCGCGCGTTGAATCGCTTTGCTTGTTGAGACGCTTCGCTTGTTGAAGCGCTTCGCTTGTTGAAGCGTCAACAAGATAAAACGCACGAAATCTCCCCTTCGGGGTCGGGGTAAAATTTTGTGAGTTTTATCGCTTCGCTCGTTGAATCGTTGAATCATCAGCAAGATAAAAAATCATAAAATCTCCCCTTGGGGCCGGGGTAAAATTTTACGATTTTTTATCGCCCTTCCCTTCAAACAAATCACAGTGAACTCATATCAACTATTCAACCACAAAGCGATTAAACGATTAAACAAATAACCGATTAAATAATCAAACCCTTAAACCACGCAGCGCCTCAACCATCCATCACCACGCTCAGCACCTTGTCAAAAATCCGGGCAATAATCCGTCGTTCTTTTGTGATAATATTAGCCGTTCCCTGCATCTCCTGACTAAATGGAATAGATTTATCGTACGTCGTCACCATCGTATCGGGCATTTCGACCATCACCAGATACTGACCGTTCGCTTCCGGTACCAGCGACACCTTTTCGACCTTCGCCTTCACCGCTCCAAATTCCTGGTACGGGAATCCATCGAGCCGGATATTGACGGGCATACCCGTATTAATTTTTCCGGCCCCTCTACGCGGCAACAAGGCTCGCCCGACCAGTTTTGTTGCGTTGGATTCGGGAACAATGGTGAGGAGGATATCGTTTTCTTTCACAAACTGCTGCGGCGCCAGCAAACGAGTCATAGCTATTTTTCCGGCAATCGGAGCCGAGATCATATATTTTCTTTTCCACTCCCGGATGGCTTCTTTCAAACGCGCAATTCCTTCGTTGACGCCCAGACTCTGATCGTAGTCCGTATTCTTTTTAGCTTCCTTAAAATCCAGTACCATCAACTCCAGTTCTTCGATTTTTATATGATTGGTAATCACCTGATTTTGCAAACGTTCCAGATTACCTCTGGCGTTCAGATACGCTTCTTCGGCTGATTCAACGGCCCCCAAA
>CAKZUV010000058.1 GCA_937921555.1 uncultured Saprospiraceae bacterium | reverse complement strand
AATTCCAAAATAATTTGTGTGCTCCCAAATGATCTTTTTGTCCATCTTTTCGGCTTTTTTATCGCCCATAGCTAGGCTATGCACTCAAAAAAGAGCCTCAATCTGATCAAAAATCTCTATTTGGTATCTCTACAAAACATTATGGAATTAAGTCTAATAAATAAGGAACAGTTTTAATAAAATCAGAAATAGTCTGTATGTCAAACGCGCAGCAACATATTCCCCATACGTTGATCTACGAAATGGTAGCTGGTAAACCCATTTACTATCGTGGGTATAAAGATGTTTTAAAAGGGAAAAAACAAATTGATGAACTAATGGGAAGTAGCTATCTGCAATCACTAATTATTACGAGGCTGGTTTATTTCTTAATGTCGAATCTGGGTAGCGAATATGTGGTGTTGACCAATGAGATTGGATTACAATTTAAAGATAAGGGATGGAGGGCTGCTGATATTGCTATTGTAGAAAAAGAAAAACTGAAAGGAATAGAGAAATCCAATAAATATCTGGGGATTCCACCAAAGGTAGTTATTGAAATTGATACAAAGGCAGAACTCGAAGAAGTTCAGGATTCTTTCGGTTATTTTCATAAAAAGACAGACCAATTACTGGAATTCGGCGTGGAAAAAGTTATCTGGATTTTTACTGATTCTGAAAAAATCATGATTTCTGAAAAGAATAAAGCATGGCAAATCCTGAACTGGTCTCGTGAAATTAGTTTGATTGATGATCTTAAAATTGATCTTGAAACTTTGATTGAATAGTACAAAGTGTAAAATGCTTCCCAAACCGTAGATACAAAAACAGTTTTTAATCTCTACATTTTTTGTTTTGAATATTCTCTACCCCAACCGCGCCGCAAAACTCTCCGCCTGCGCCATGTCTAAATATACCTTGTACGCTTCCGGTGCCGTTTCCATATTCAGCAATGCCCCTTTTTTCATGACCGGATAAATTTGTGCGAGGCTGCTGATTTCATTGATATTATTTCTGCGGTAAATCTGATGACGACCGATTTCTTTCGGATCACGGATGCCCGCCGCCGCCATTAGTTCAATCAGACTGTTGATCGTCTCGCGGTGATAATTGGCCACTCGTTGTTTTTTATTATTAACGTTCAGGCCAGCCACCAGTTCTTTGTCTTGCGTAGCCACACCCGTCGGACAAGCATTCGTATTACATTCCAGTGCCTGAATACATCCCAGTGCCAGCATCATAGCACGCGCCGAATAACAAACATCCGCTCCCAGCGCGAGGGCTTTAAAAACATGAAATCCGGTAATGATTTTACCCGACGCGATGATGGTAATGTCCTTTTTTAAATCAAAACCAACCAACGCATCGTGTACAAAAGCCAGCCCCTCCTTGTAAGGCGTTCCCACCGAATTGGAAAATTCCAAAGGCGCCGCGCCCGTTCCTCCTTCCGCTCCGTCAACGGAAATAAAGTCCGGTTTGATACCCGTCTGTATCATCGCTTTGCAAATGGCCAGAAACTCGTTGCGTTGTCCGACACAGAGTTTAAATCCAATCGGTTTACCACCGGACAAGTCCCGTAGTTTTTTGATAAAATTTAGCAGACCGACGGGGGTATTAAATTCCTTGTGATAGGGAGGAGAAAGGACCGATTCGCCCGGTGTTACATTTCTGATTTCGGCAATTTCTTTGGTGTTTTTCTTGCCGGGCAAAATCCCGCCGTGGCCGGGTTTGGCGCCCTGAGAAAGTTTTAGCTCAATCATTCTGACCGCGGGATTGGCCACTCGTTTCTGATACAATTCCGGATCAAAACCACCTTCTTTGGAACGGCAGCCAAAATATCCGGTTCCAATCTGATAGATCAGGTCTCCACCAAATTTTTTATGATAAGGACTGATCCCTCCTTCGCCCGTATTGTGCGCAAATCCACCGATTTTAGCCCCACCGTTCAGCGCTTCGATCGCCGCGCTGCTCAACGAACCAAAACTCATCGCCGATACATTTAACAAACTGGCAGAGTAGGGTTGCTGGCAATCAGGACCACCGATTAATACCCGTGGATTGGCTTCCAGTTCGTGGTGGTCAAGCGCTGCGATGGAGTGGTTCATCCATTCGTATCCTTCGTCGTACACATTGATCTGGGTACCAAAAGGATTGGACGCCAGTTCCTGCTTGGAACGTGCATAAACGATGGACCGGTATTGCCGGTTGATAGGCGTACCGTTCGTGTCAGATTCGATAAAGTACTGGTAGATTTTAGGTCGTAACTCTTCCATCACGTAACGTCCCCGACCGAGAATCGGGTAGTTCCGGACAATCGCTTTTTTGGTTTGGAACATATCGTAATATCCCAAAATAATCAGAGGACCAAAGACCATTAACGCCCAATACATTGGTGTCCACAGAAAATAACCGACTCCCAGTATGACCGCGAGGCTGACAATCGAAAACACGACAAACTCATTTCTCATATTAAAAATTTGTGGACAATATAAGAAATGTTTTTTTAATGATTGGGGCGCTGGACTTGTTGAGTCGCTTTGCTTGTTGAAACGCTTTGCTTGTTGAAACGCTTTGCTTGTTGAGTCGCTACGCTTGTAAGCGAAATGAAATCGGGATGCCCCTGGATATTGCTATCCAAATGACTATTTTTCACAAAAAGAAATTATGATACCTTTTTTATGGTAAAATTTTTGAAATAACAGAAACAATAGTTTAATTTTAGGAACTATAAACGACCTGCCTGCTGACGCAGGAAGGCAGGTTCAACAAACCAACAAAAAACCACCACATGATCATTTTCGGAACCAGAGGCGTAAATTCAACCATGGACGAAGGACATTTTTTCTGTCCACAGTGCGAACGTGAAGAGCCTTACCGGCATCGTAAAGTAACCCGTTTTTTCACGCTTTATTTTATTCCAATTATTCCGCTGGGCAGAATAGGAGAGTTCGTCGAATGCCGAACCTGTCAGGGAACCTACGTCCCGAATGTGCTCGAATACCGGCCCGAAGGAGGTGGCAGTGAAGACCAGTTTCTGGCCGAATACGAAAAGGCGATGAAACATACGATGGTTCTGATGATGCTGGCAGACGGAGAAATTGACGAACAGGAAATGATCGCCGTACGGGATATTGTCAATAAATTCGGTCACCACGATATTACGCTAGCAGAACTCGAAGTGTATACCAACGCGGTCCGTAACAGCCCGGATGATATCTCTACCTATCTGAAAAATATTGCTCCTTCCCTCAACGAACACGGCAAAGAAACCATCATCAAATGTGCACTTTCGGTGGCCGCGGCGGATGGTCACATTGACGATCGTGAAATCGATCTGGTCTATCAAATGGGAGAAGTCATGGGGATGTCGAGCGCTCACATGAAAGGAATTTTGGGAGAAATGGAAATGCCGGGCGCGGCGGGGAATGAGGGAGGATTTGTGTAGAGCGGATTCTAGAAAAGGATAGTATACAATTAGATGTAGATGGCTTTTTTGGAAAAAGTTATGTAGCATAGTGTATTCTTACTCGTTTTTAATTTTCAGGATTATAGGGACCTAAAAATTTGTCACCATTGAAATGAATTAAGTGATCTGGATTTTCTGCTATCCAAACTTCTGTTTCCCATGCAATATCTGATATGAACTTTCTGAATGTTGTACGATCAAGAAAGGCTGTTACATAAATAATATCTGCACTACAGTTTTGGTTAATTTTTGTAATTGTAATAATCGAAGCTCACTAATTGCACCTGAACTATGAACAGCTTCGATTAGATAAAGCCAATTTTTATCCTTAGAATAGGCAATTATATCTGGCAATTCATCGTGCAAAATTTCAAAAAAATTTAACTCTTTTAAGGTTGATTTATCTAGATGTAAATATTTATTTGAAGTGTCTCCAATATAAAGAACTTTAGCTCCGTGTCCATATAAAGGGAGGAATTCTTCTACGATTGCTTTCTGTAAATCATTATGTAACCCAGGTGAAAAGTTTAATCCTTTACATGACGGAAGAATTACTGGTATTTTGCTTAAGTTTCTTTTTCGCTTTAATTTTTCTGCCAACGTTTGAACTTCTTTTAGTTGGTTTTTGATTTTTTTGCTCCAACTTTTATTAGGATATGTTTTCGATAATTTTGCATATTGTGGGTTCAGTCCATAACCTCTGGTAGAATCATTAGTGGCAGATTTTGGATTTGATTGCAATATAATTCCGGCAGCAACTAATAATTTTAAATCTTTTCTCCTTATGTCATCATATGAACCAGAGCTAATATTTTCTTGAAAATGCTGATTCACATATTCAATAATTTCTCTGGTTTTTAAAATATGAGTATTATCCGAAAGGTTTTTAGCTTGCTTTATTTGTTTGATGTTTTTTACATCAGATACTGCCAGAAAAGCAATTGCCATCCTTTCCAATCTTCGAGGAGTTTGATTTAAAGGAATTCCAAAATTTTCAAGAATAAATAGTGTGTGATTAATTAATTGTTGTACTTCATTTTCTTTTGATTTTCTTACATTCAAGTAACAAATGCAACTTTTTGATTAACAATTTGATTGGGAGAATAAAATCCCAATCTTTTACGGGGTCTATTATTTAATTCATCTTCTACCCACTGAATAAACTCTTCAGAAAGCATTCTGAAATCTGTCT
>CAKZUV010000057.1 GCA_937921555.1 uncultured Saprospiraceae bacterium | reverse complement strand
TGCTTCCCGCTCGTCCGGAACCGACTTAAAATAGTCGTTTTCCATCCAGTAGCTGTACCACTTTTTTTCGATCTCATCGGGGGAATAATTGCCTTCTAAACTCATGTCTTTATTTCTTTAATGTAAATTGGTTTTGCTTATCAGAACTAGCCGGTTTATCTGCACCTAATTAGGGGATTTTTTATCAAATAAGCATTTTTTAATTTCTTCAACTTCTCTTTTGCATGCTTTCCACGCGCTTCCACGATGTAGGAAGATAACCAGCCTTTTCCAAAGCGCGAAGATAAACAATATACTACAAACCTAAAACCATAAAAACCGCCCGATGATTCCATCTTAAATTAAAACTTTTACCTGCTGTTAAACGTCAATTAGGTAAGTATAACGATTTGATATACGGTAAGTTAGGATATATGAAGGACAACGAAATTTTATGGGAGCAGACGCTGGAAGCAGGGAGCGCATGGATATTTATGGGAATGGAAATCACCTTTTTTATATTTGTTCTGATGGCAACAATCTATAATCTGAGCCAGATGTACAAAAACGGTATTCGGCTGGATAATGATTTCTTTCTGGAACTCGTTGAAATCGGACTTTATCATTTGCTGTATATTTATACAAAAGTCAATCAACTATTCGTCGCCAGTACGCTACAATACCAGGTTACCTCCAATACTCTGATCTATAATTGGGGCATCAAAAAGAATACTTCCGTGAAAATACCTTGTTTCGGATGTAATGGCTATTAATCTGGTAGAATATCACAACAGCGACCTGTCTACTATCTATATTTTGACGAATAGTGATTATAAAATCCATAAACTTGATATTGAGAATAATGATCCTCGTCATACTTATACGCTGGAAAAAATCGAGAAGGGTCCGGCGGTATATCAGCTATTGATGAAGCGGTGGAATCTGGCTAAGGGATTGCGTTTAAAGAATACCTGATGGTGATTTTTGCGCTGGAAGTATGCAGTTAGTGGTTTGGTGATTTTTTAGTTTTTGTGCAGTGAGCTGGAATGAAGCTCCCCGAGGCAAGCTGTCGGGGTATCGCTCAAATCTAAGCACCGTTAATCGGTAAATAAGTTAATCAGTGTCCCACTAACGTGTTCATCCAAAGCAGCGCCTCGGAGAATTCTTATTGATTAAATACTCATAATAACTTGACTTTCTAGCACTAAATTTATTTGGAGCAGGATGGACACGAAGACTCGGAAAACACAAAGAACTCAAAGAAGATATGAAATAGGTTCCCAGTTGAAAGATCCAGTTTTAAGTTTAATAAAACTTGTAGTTAAAAACGGTAATCCATAAAAGTCCCGCAGGGCGGGACTTTCCCACCCTCCGCGAAGTACCGAATACTTCCCCCCATTTTGAAACCGCTCAACGTACAGCTTCGCCATGTCCAACCCTGGTGTTTACCCTGGCTGAATTGAGATAATTTTTCGATTATCCAATTCAAGACTGCCTAATTTTTCAACCTCAAAATTAAGCGTAAAATACTGATCAGTTTAAAAAATAAGACAAGCTGAAAAAGATAATTCAATAATTACCAGCGTTGCCATTCCGGAGACTTGCCCGGTTAGATAGGGAAGAACTTGTTTCCAATCTTCAGTTAAGTAACATCAAATAAATATTCTGCCGTAGTCTTCTTTCCCACCGAAATACTAGATACGACCAGACAAAAATAATCAATCTAAATAAAACCACAAAACATTTTTTAATTTTTTTTTTAAAACTTTTCAAATTCATTTAACCATATCTACCTGATTCATTATCAACCTGAGCAGACAAACAAGGATCATTGACGGAATGATACCGACATTAAATTAATGGATATAAGTTTGGGGATACTACAATATTTTCGTAACCTTATGCCATATTTAATAAACCATTTTATCATGAAAAATAATCGTAGAAAATTCGTGCAGATTGCCAGCACGCTGACAGCCGGAAGTTTACTACTCCCGGCGATTGGTTGTAATTCCGATAAGACAAAATCAACCAACACCACTGCTTCTGTCCCCGAGAAAAAAATGCCGGAAGCTTTTAAACTCGATAAATTCGGCATTCAATTATACTCTCTCAAAGAAGATTTTGCCCAGGATCCTAAAGACGTGTTGAAGAAGGTGTCCGATTTTGGATATCGGCAGGTCGAAGGTTACGAAATGAAACGGGGACTTTGGTGGGATATGACTCCAAAGGATTTTAAAGCTTATCTCGATGATGTCAATATCCGGATGGTTTCTTCCCACTGTGATATTCATAATGATTTTGAAAAAAAGGCCGAACAAGCCGCTGAGGTTGGACTGGAATATTTGATCTGCCCCTGGATCGGTCCCCAAAAAACCGTAGATGCCTGGAAAGAGGTGACGGATAAATTTAACAAATGCGGACAAATCTGTAAGGATGCCGGAATTAAATTTGCCTACCATAACCACGCTTATTCATTTAAAGCATTTTCCGGAATGATTCCCCACGATTTCATTATGGACAACACGGATCCCGATTTGGTCGATCACGAAATGGATATCTACTGGGTGGTCACAGGTGGTGCCGATCCAAAGGAATACCTGAAAAAATATTCTAACCGGTTTAAGCTTTGTCATATCAAGGATCGTATGGCAGATACCGACGAAGAAATGGCCAGTACCAATCTCGGTACCGGAATCATTGATTTTGCCGATATTCTTCCGGTGGCTGCGGCCAATGGTATGAAGTATTATCTGGCAGAACAGGAACGGTACGAAGGAACTACAGCTCTGGAAAGTGCAGAAATGAACGCCAAATATTTGATGGGATTTACCGGTAAAAGTTAAGTTTGGGACTGTACCGTTTGTGTATCATTTGGCGTCCCGCACCTTGTATTCCCCGAGACGATGCTCGGGACAGGCCTAAAGGAAAGCCAACGCGCTGAGACACTTGACAGGACAACCTCCTAAGTTTTCACCAAAATACAACACCCATTGAATCGCTCATATTTTTATGGATAAGCCGGATAAAAATCGCAAAATCTCCCTTTCAGAACTGAGGTGAGATTTTGTGATTATTACAGGTCATTTCTTTTGGAATGTTTACTCGCAAAATCTTTCGCTCGCTGAATAACTTTCAATAATTTAGCATTTCATTTTAATTACAATTTACTTTTATTTAAAATAACATACTGGAAACACGCAACAGTTCA
Organism: uncultured Saprospiraceae bacterium; assembly: GCA_937921555.1. GTDB lineage: Bacteria > Bacteroidota > Bacteroidia > Chitinophagales > Saprospiraceae > JALZUU01. The sequence continues at coordinate 15,478 of CAKZUV010000057.1, read as the reverse complement.
ATCCATTCGGTCTTGCAAAAAAAAATTCATTTTATTGTCAATCCCTTTTCGGGTATCGGGCAGCAACGAATCATCGAAAATCGAATCGCTGCCTTGCTCGACCACAAAAAATTTGATCCGGTTGTTCGCTACACGGAAGCGGCAGGTCATGCGACGACGCTGGCCCGAGAAGCGGTACAGAATGGCGTCGAATACGTCGTAGCCGTCGGGGGTGACGGTTCGGTCAACGAGGTGATGCGCGGATTACTGGGTTCCGAAGCAGTACTTGGAATTATTCCCACGGGTTCCGGCAACGGACTGGCCATGCACCTGAAAATCGGACGGAAAATTGACCGGGCGCTGCAAATTCTTAATACCGGAACCGTACGCACCATCGATACTTGTACGGTCAATGGCGCCCCTTTTATCAATCTGGCCGGTGTTGGATTTGATGCCCACGTCGCCTACCACATGAAGCGCAGTAAATTTCGTGGACTTAAAGGCTACCTCTGGCAGACCCTCGTGCACGCGTGGAATTTTGAATTACCAGAAGTGGATATTACCATCGATGGAAAAACAATCAGTCGCCATTGTCTGGTCGTGGAGGTAGCCAATGCACCGATGTTTGGCTATAATTTTCTGATGGCTCCACAGGCCAAACTCGACGATGGCCTGCTGGATATCGTCCTGATCAAAAAAGCGCCCAAATGGCGGTATCTTTTTTCAGCCTGGCGATTCCTGAATGGATCCATTCTCAAAAGCAGCCTCACCGAACATTTTGAGGGACGCAGCATCCAGATTTCTTCCCGAAAAGAAATGGCTGTTCATTACGACGGCGAAGGTTTTCTGGCCAACGAAACCTTACGGTTTGAAGTGGTCAATTTATCGTTACAGGTAATGGTGCCGCGTTAGGTTACCATGAGAAAAAATGAAAACCAATCATCTTAAAATGAATAAATCACTTACAATAATTTTAATCCTATTAGTTCAAATTTTATATGGGCAACAGAAATTTCAATTTGAAGAAATTGATGTTATTAAGATCGAAGAAATTGAGAGGGCAAATGGTGGAATAATAAAAGATACAGTTGAATTTGGAATAAGCTTAAATAACTTCAAAACGGGAAATCAGACAAAAACAAAAACCTTTATCTATAAAAGAGTAAATGATGATTTTTCTCCAAAATTGCATGTATGGTATCATGTAGATACAACGGATAATAGATTAGTTGCTATTTCCTACAATTGGGATTTTTACAATCCAAGTTTCAATCCAGACGCAAATGAAGAATTATTAATCGAAACAAGTAAACGGGAAAGTGAATATCAAGACAAATACAAAGAACTTGATAAGTTGCTAAAAGAAAGATTTAAAAAATCAATTGAGATAAATTTAATAAATAATAGTGATTACTCATTTAACGAAATGACCTATTGGGAAGATGAAGAATTGTATGCTTATTCAAGAATTCGATTTCAAAGGAGAATAGATAAAAATCCAATGATTGGATTAGCAGGAAATCACTTTGTAGTTCAAATGGTAATATCATTCAAATAAAAAAGAACACGGCACCGAAAAATGCATCTAACGTCCATCTCTCACATTCGGTCGGCACCGCGTGGATGCAAGACCGAGGTCTATTATAAATAAAGTCTTCCGGTCACAGGAAAAATCAATATCCCTCAATCAATATTCGATATCCAATATTCTTCAGTAGAGTGCGATTTTTTTAGTAATAGAGCATCACTGTGCCTCAAACCATTAGAGCTTGTCCAAATTTTCTCAATTTCGCACAATCATGAAAATTTGGACAAACTCATAATTCGTATTTATTGTTCCTAATTCTTCACCACCTTCATCCAGCCCCAGATTCCATCCACTTCAACCCCCACAAAATATAGCCCGGCTGGTCCGTCCAGGAATAAATCTGCCGTTCCACCAGTCAGATCATTTCGCGCTAACAATATTTTCCCGGTAACCTCCATAATCCGTACGTTCACTTTTTCCAGTCCTTCAAATTTTAATCGAACAGCACCACTCGTCGGATTCGGCAGCACGTCAATCTGATCGGCAAACCAAACTTCTTCCGTATTTACCACCGTCACCATCACACATTCAGATGTAACCATACAACCATCCTGCATAATTTCCACGGCGTAATTTCCGGACGTCGTGGCCGTAAAAAGCCGGGCGGTCTCTCCTGCAATCGGCGCGTTGTTATTATCACAATCGATCCATTGGTAAGTAGCGCCAAAAATCGTTGCCACTACAGTTGCATCCATAACATTTACCGAGTTATCCAGTTCTTCAAGTTCAGTTACTGTCGTCACGACCGAATCACATCCAAACTGATTAATCAGAATCACTTCCACCGTTCCCGTATCGCCGGGATTACAACTTGTCTCCATAATATTCGTCTCGTCACTTGCCAGGAGTGTCGTATTTGTCGTCACGACCGAATCACAACCGACTTGATTTGTAAAAGTTTCTACCACTGTTCCTTCATCTGCCGGATCACAGGACGTAGCCTCAATAAATATTTCATCACCTTCCAGATAAATCGTCGTAAAGGTTATCACCGAATCACAACCATTCACCGCACCATTGGCAATTACCTCCGTAGTCGTAGCCGGGGCGTTTGGATCACAGGTTTCAAACGTTGCCTCACTGGTCGCGGGAGCATTGAAAACCAAATTAATATTGACAATAGAATCACAGCCCGTATTCGAACTGACCAGCGTTTCAGTACCCACAGGATTGGCCTGATCGTACAAAACACCGTTAACGGTCACTTCGAAATTGTCACCTTCACAACCTGTATAATTTTCTTCGGTCACGATCGCAGGACAAGTGCAATCTTCTACTAAAATATCCACCCCGTAAGTTTCTCCGGGACAGCTACCATTGGCGGGCGTTGTGTAAGTAAACTGGAAAACGCCAGCGGGTACATTCAAAAAATTCACATTGTTTATATCAGTAAGATCAACCCCCGCACCATCTGTATCCGTCCAGGAACCATTGGTCGATCCACCAGCAATCAAACTGCTGAAATCGAAAACAGTCGAATTACCATTGTCGGTACTATTACAAATATTTCCCGTCGTAGCTACCGTAGCCGTGATGGGTGCCAGGACCTCCACCATTACTTCCGTAAAATCATCCGGACAATTATTGTTGCTCACCGTGTACCGGAATGTATACACTCCCGGATTCTGACCATTCCCGTCAAATGTATTCCCGGAAAGACCAGAAGAAGGATTGCCCGATGTTTCTGTCCAGATTCCACCAGCGTCCGCACCATTCAACAGCGTATTCAAATCCAGCAGACCATCATTTTCATTACAAACAGACCCGGTCGTAGCAGCCATTCCGGCATTAGGTGGCGTTGCAAAAACCAAATCAACATTAACAATAGAATCACAACCATTCATTCCCACCAGAAATATGCTTCCAGTTGTATTGTTTTCATCGTAAATCACCCCGTCTAGTTCTAGTGTAAAACCATCTCCCTGACATCCCGAGTGAGTGAAGAATTCCTCCGCAACGGCATCAAAGGCTAAATTTATATTTATAATCGAATCACAACCATTTGTGCCTGCATCTGATATAATTTCGGTTCCCGACGGTTGACTTTCATCGTATAAAGTTCCATTCACTACTACCGAAAATCCATCACCTTCACATCCGATGTAGTTTAATTCTTCGGTAATTTCAGAAGAAAAAATTAAATTTATATTAACCGTCGAATCACAACCCAAAAAACTGGCACCAAGCAGTAACTCAGTCCCGGAGGGGTTATTGATATCATAAATACTTCCGTTAACGTTAATGGAAAACGCATCGTTATCACACAACGTTTCCACAATAGAAGATTCGCTTTGGGGTACAAAACTCAGGTCAATGATGATCGTGGAGTCACAACCGTTGACGGCCTCCAATAGTTGTGTACCGGAAGGATTGTTCTCATCATATACCACACCTCCCAAAGTGAAGGTATTTCCTTCACATAAAGTCGCCTCAATCAGCCACTCACTTGATTGCAGTATGGTCAGATCAATATTGAAAATAGAATCACAATCGTTCGGGCCGGGAATTACTTCATTAAACAGACCAGATTCCGTATAGGTAAATCCGCCTGGTGAAGTGTACGATTCACAGGACTGGATGGTCAGGTCCGTAACGGACGGTTCGCAGGCTGCCTCCCAGGTAACGGTGAGTTCCGGAGAAACACCAATATCCCTGGCCCCGAACCGGTACGCACTACAGGTCGCGTTTTCTACTCCAATAATGATAATCCCATGATTTTCCGACGGATTATCTATCCAGGCTTGGGCACGGGCGACAAAGTTGCCAGAGGATGGAAATGTAATGACCTGATTATTTTCGGTGGTGAATCTGGCAGACAACACCGCCGGATCAAAATCTCCTCCCGGTGTATCCCACGCCGTACTACCAAACATCGCATCCGTCCACGTAGCATCGGGTGCCACGGCGGGACCGCCGTTACCAGACCCGGAGGAAAATCCTTCTCCCCAGGCTTTGGTCACACCGAATATCTCAATGACCCCGTCACCATTGTTACCCGAATTCTCCGCGCCTAAATTTAACGTCACCGAACTGACCACCGCATCAGTCGGGATCCCGGACAAATCAAATTCAATTAACGCCCGGCGGTTGTTCCCCTGGCAAGTTTGGCCGGTAAATAATTTTCCAGCCCCCAGAGATTTGCTACCACTCTCACTAAACATACTATTGTCCTTCACCGAAGAAAGAACACTCACCGTCTGGGCGGAAAGTACCATTGTAAAAATAATTAAAAACGAAAAAATGGTCAATATTCTGTACATATTCAAAGTTTTATATTTTAAGATTTTTTTCAATAGGTTAAAGTTATTAACTTGAATACGAAATTAAGTTTATTTTTGGATAAAAAAAACCGGGCCGGACAGACTCAGGTTTGGAAAAATTCTATGAAAAAAACAGCGCCTCTTATTTTTGATTTAAAGTATTGGGAAAACCAACTGGTAAAGAATGAATTCAATTATTCTGACGCCTTGCCTTACCCCTACATAATCCTGGATGATTTTTTACCAGTGGAAGCGGCAAAAAAAGCCATGGCGGCATTCCCGGCAGTCAAAGATGATGGCTGGATTCACTACCTCCACGTCAACGAAAAAAAACATGGTCTCAACAAATTCGATTTGATGCCTCCGTTTATCCGCGAAGTCATCCAAACGCTCAATCATCCCGATACTGTCGCCTTCATTTCCCGCCTGACGGGCATCCCTAATCTGCTGGCTGATGATTCACTCGAAGGCGGTGGTCTCCACCAAACCTGCCGTGGAGGCTTTCTGAATGTACACGCCGATTTTACGGTTCATCCCCACAAACGACACTGGCGCAGAAGAGTAAATCTATTGTTATATCTCAACGAAGACTGGGAAGCATCCTACAACGGACATCTGGAATTATGGTCCAGGGATATGGCTCGCTGCGAAAAGAAAATTTCGCCAATTTTTAATCGTTGTGTGATTTTTAATACGGACGAAGATTCTTACCACGGCGTACCGGAAACCATTTTATGCCCCGAAGATCAAACCCGGAAATCCATCGCTTTGTACTATTTTACGGAAGAAGAAAAAGCACCCGTTTTACGATCTACCAATTATAAGGCCCGACCGGGCGATGGCCTGAAGGCGATTCCTATCTGGATTGACAAACAGCTCATTTCCGTTTATACCACACTGAAAAGAAAACTGGGACTAAACGACGATACCATCAGTAAATTCCTCCATCGGTTTAACCGCAAAAAATGAAAAATCGGTTCGGTTCTTATTCCTTCTGGCCCCTGCTTTTTATCAGTGCCCTTTTATTTATTCCGTTTTTAGGCGGGGTAAGACTTTTTGACTGGGACGAGATAAATTTCGCTGAAATCAGCCGCGAGATGCTCGAACTGGGCGACTATTTCCGGGTTTATGTCAACTTCGAACCGTTCTGGGAAAAACCGCCTTTTTTCTTCTGGTGTCAGGTACTGGCCATGAAAATTTTCGGGGTTGGTGCTTTCGCCGCACGGTTGCCCAACGCTGTTTGTGGTTTGATTACGTTGGGCGTTTTATATAAAATCGGAGCGCGGTTGTACAACCGGCAATTTGGTTTTTTGTGGGCGACCATTTACCTGGGGACTACCCTGCCCCATTTGTATTTTCGTTCGGGAATCATTGATCCCGTTTTCAATCTTTTTATCTTTCTCGGACTCTATCTGTTTATTCTTTTTTATTGGAAAAAAGACAACCTGGCTCCTTCCATTAACCTGAATAAAAACCGCTGGACTTATCTGTTCTGGGCCGGTTTTTTTGTAGGAATGGGCATTCTCACCAAAGGGCAGGTCGCTTATCTGATTGTCTGTCTTTGCTTTTTTATCTACTGGCTGTATCAGCGATTCCGGATGTACGTCAACGTGCCGGAATTTTTGTTTTTTTCGGTAGCCGCATCGCTGGTCACTTTGAGTTGGTACGGGATTGAAACGTTGCTGCACGGTCCGTGGTTTATCGTGGAATTCAACAAATATCAGTTCCGGTTATTCAGTACACCGGATGCCGGACACAAGGGTTTTCCGGGTTATCATTTTGTGGTGTTATTGGTAGGTTGCTTTCCCGCTTCCGTTTTTGCCATTCGATCTTTTTTTAAGATGCCCAAACCGGAATATGACTTTCAGGCCAATTTTTCTTTGTGGATGAAAATACTTTTTTGGGTCGTATTAATTCTGTTTACCATTGTAAAATCCAAGATTGTACACTATTCCTCGATGTGTTATTTTCCGTTGAGTTTTCTGGCTACGAAAGTGATTTACGATATTATTAAAAATAAAATTACGCTCAACAACTGGATGAAATCCGGACTGTTATTCCTCGGTGGACTTTTTATTGTTGCGGTCCTCCTGGCACCATTCATCGGGCAAAATCCGGAGTGGCTCTACCCTATTCTGAAGAAACCATTTGCCCGCGCCAACCTCGAAGCAACCGTCAACTGGTCCGCTTTTTCTTTTCTGCCGGGCATCATTTTAGCAACCAGTTTATTTCTGTTTTTAAAATTTTTCAAAAACCAAAATAGAGAAAAAGGCATCTACACATTATTTCTTGGAAACGCACTGTTCATCTTCTTTACCCTGGTCTTTTTTATTAATAATATCGAACAATACTCACAGGCTGCCGCCATGGAATTTTACGAATCCAAAGCAGATCAGGACGTTTACGTAGAACCTCTTTTCTTTAAATCATACGGACAGTTATTCTACGGAAAAAGAAAAAACCTGACGCACCTTCCCGATTACGGCGAGCAGTGGCTACTCAAAGGCCCCATTGATAAAGACGCCTATTTTCTGATAAAAATTCATCGCGTCGGACAGATGGAAGCGTACCCCGACGTCCGGGAAATCGGACGGAAAAACGGATTTGTATTTTATCACCGAAAACGTCCACAGTAAAGACGACAGCCAAACCGGAAGGACCACCTTTAAGGTAATTTAAACATAGAAATCTAACATACCTGACTTCTAAGTATTTCATCTTTGATTCTCCACAAAGGATATTAGGAATGTCGTCGGGTAATCACAACCATACGATATAAACTTTTTTACTACTTCACGGAAAATGAAATACCAGCAAAAAATTCCGAAATTTTACCCCGGCCCCGAAGGGGAGATTTCGTAATTTTTCGCCTCACTGTTATTTGACAAAGCTCAGCAATTCAACAAGCGAAGCAATTCAACATTTCAACAACTCAACGATTCAACATATAAACCATCACCGATACCCATCCGGCATTTTCCGCACATTCGTCAACTCCTCAAAAGCATATCCCATCCGCAACAACCCTGCTTCGTTCCACGGCTTCGCAATAAAAGTCAAACTGATCGGCTCTCCACTTTCTTTGTAACCCATCGGTACCGTCAGACACGGAAATTGTGCCATCGCTGCCTGTCCGGCGCTGTAATTATTGATAGATAAAATCGCATCCAGATTATGTTTTTTCATCGGTTTTAAAAAAGCAGCCTGCGCTTTGGCTTTGTAAGTTATTTTTAATTTCGCAAAATCAGCTTCCGAAATATCTTCGGCTACAATTCCCTCAAAATAACCTTGTCCGTACGGAATCCGCTTCAGCGTATCCTTCAGATTATAGGCCACCACATCCGCCACGGAACGAACACGCACGGACGATCCCGCAACGCTGCTCAGATAAAATGGCAAATCCTTTTTCATATCGGCATTTAAAAAAGTAACAAAGTCCGGAAAACCAACTTCATCTGGTTTGAAATTAAAAAGGGAAACACCGGCTGCCGCCAGTTTTTCGGTGGTATTTTTATAAATAGAATCGGACAGAAAATTTTCGTTAACCCCCAGACGCAGACTTTTCAAATCCTTTCCGGTAATATTATTCCACTCAATGGACGATTCGGGATTATCCGCCGACGCCGGATCGGTTGAATCCTTTCCCAACATGGCAGATAATAAAATGGCGTTGTCTTTTACGCTCCGGGTCATCGGTCCGGGCGTATCGAGGGTACTCGAAATCGGGACAATACCGCTCCGGCTGAGCAACCCGATGGTAGGCTTTAAACCGACCACCGAATTCTGACTGGAAGGTGATAGAATAGAACCGGCCGTTTCTGTACCGATGGCCGCCACCGCGTAGTTTGCGGCCATCGTGGTCCCGCTCCCCGCACTGGAACCACCCGTTTCAAAAACATGCCGTCCGTAGGGATTCAGCGTTTGTCCACCGACGGCGCTGTAGCCGACCGGACAGCCCTGACAAAAAAAGTACGCCCATTCACTCAGGTTGGCTTTTCCGAGAATGATACCACCTTTGTTTTTTATTTGCCGAATGATAAATGCGTCATCCGTTTCGTTATTTTTCAGGACCTCCGCTCCCGCCGTCGTGACCATTCCTTTGGTGTTTATATTATCTTTCACCAGAATGGGCATTCCGAAAATGGGATGTTGATTTTTATCTTTTTGCTGATCACACTGACGGGCCAGCGCCACTGCGTCGGGATTCAGATCGATGATAGAATGCAGGGTGGTTTCAGGATTGTTTTCAAATTTTAAAATCCGGAATAAATACCATTGCGTGAGTTGCTCGTAGGTTAATTTATCTTCCGCAATATTTTTTTGAATCGTAGAAATATCCTGTTCCAGAATCAGTGGTTTCAGACGATCGTAATCTGCTTCCGCAAAATTATCCAACTGCCCCTCCAGCCTTTTCCAGAGCACATTCTTGTCCTGATATTTGGATTGAATAAGTTTATACCGCATCCGGGGATTTTCGTGTTCTTTGTTGGCAAGCAGTTGAGCGGATTCGTCGTAGGGAACCCACGCGGGGATTTTCATTTTTTGCGTTGACGCCGCATCGGGCTGCTGGCTTTCCGACTGACAACTCACTAAAAAAACTAATAAAATCAGGTAGCATAAATTTTTCATAAACGATGGATTTTTTGAGTTCTAAAAATAAGCATTACTGCCACTAATCCGGCAATTTAATAACAAATATCATTTTTATAAAAACTTAACACCACGCTTCAGAATAAGAACAGATTTAAAATTATCAACTTATTATCTCCCTATCCCCCGTTAATTGCTTATTTTTGGCGCGAAATAATTTTTACACTAAACACCTGATCACTAGGGTGAAAAACTATCAACATTATTATGGCTCGAAAAAGAATTGCAATTAATGGATTCGGACGTATTGGCCGACTAACCTTACGCAACTTGCTGGAAGCTAAGGACGTAGAGGTTGTAGCGATTAACGACTTAACCGACAACGCCACGCTCGCCCATTTATTTAAGTATGACTCCGCTCAGGGAACCTTCGACGGAAAAGTTTCTTCTGATGACAAATCTATTACCATTGGTAGTAGAAAAATTACTGCGCTGACACAGCGGGATCCATCCAAATTACCCTGGAAAAAAATGAAAGTGGACGTTGTGCTGGAATGTACCGGAATCTTCCGCGACAAAGACAAAGCGGGTATGCACTTAAGTGCCGGCGCTAAGCGGGTAATTCTTTCTGCTCCGGGCAAAGGCGATGGTATTCAGACCATTGTTCTGGGTGTGAACGACGACGAAGTTAACAAGAAAAATAAAATTTTCTCCAACGCTTCCTGTACCACCAACTGTCTGGCACCGCTTTGTAAAATTATCGACAAAAACTGGGGTTTCAAGATCGCCTCTATGACGACTACCCACGCTTATACTGCCGACCAGAATATCCAGGATGCTCCGCACAGCGATCTGCGCCGGGCACGGGCTGCTGGTATCAATATCGTTCCTACCTCTACGGGAGCAGCCTCCGCGGTAGGTAAAGTATATCCGCCGGTAGAAGGTAAAATGTTTGCTATGGCACTCCGTGTTCCAGTGGTTACAGGTTCTATCGTCGAACTGAATGTACAGCTGGAAAAATCAACTACCGCAGAACAAGTTAACAAGAAATTTGCCGCTGCTGCCAAAAAAGAAATGAAAGGAATCCTGGAATATGCCACGGCTCCTTTGGTGAGTTCTGACATTATCGGAAATAAGCATTCTTCTATTTTTGACAGCTCTCTTACTCAGGTAAAAGAAAATATGCTGAAAGTAGTTAGCTGGTACGATAACGAAGCGGGTTACTCAGCTCGTTTGTCTGACTTTACCAGAAAAATCGCTAAACTTTAATCTGATATTTATAAAATTAAAAAAGTCCTGTAGCCATTGGCCGCAGGATTTTTTTTTGCTTCAGCCTTCTGATCCCCAAAGAAAAGTATACTCATATTCCGTAAATGTGTATCTTTCACACCGAACGAACAGGATTGAATAAATAGTAAAAAAGTTGAATCAGGCTGACTAACTATTTTAAAAAAATAAGTAGTTTGGTCACTGATCATTTATTAAAAAATATACTTTTGAAAATACTGCATTTTTCCGATACCCACCTGGGATTCAACGACCTGGACAAAGTTGGTCCAAACGGGGTCAACCTGCGGGAACAGGACTTTTATGACAGTTTTAAATTCGTCATTGACCAGGCTTTAGAAATAAAACCGGACGTAGTCATCCATTCGGGGGATTTTTTCCACCGGCCGTCCCCTCCCAATCGTCCCATGATTTTTGCACTCGAACAGATGAACAGACTCTCCGCGTCTGACATTCCCATCGTCCTCATTGCGGGAAATCACGAAACTCCAAAAACCATTTATACCAGCCCGATTCTAAAAGCATTCAGCACTATTAAAGGCGTGTATCCTGTTTTCGGTCAGGGCTATCAGACGGCCGATTTTGGCGAACTGATCGTCCACGGCCTTCCGCACATCAACGACGAACGTGTCCTGCTCGAAGAGATGGACAAAATTGCCCCGGTCCCCGGAAAATTCAATATCATTCTCCTGCACACATCCATTGGTAAGCGGTACATCATGGATGAATTCGGTGAACAATTATATCCTGCCGAACGGCTCGAATTGCTCAATAAATTTGATTACGTGGCGCTCGGTCACTGGCATAATTTTCAAAAAGTTTCTATTTTAGAAAAAGCCTGGTACGTCGGTTCTACCGAACGAATGAGCGATACGGAAGCAGGAAAAGAAAAAGGATTTTGTGTATTAAACCTCGAAAAAGATCAACTCGTAAATCCCGTTTTTCATCCGGTTCCGGCCCGTCCCTGGTTTAGATTTGACATCAAAAAATGTGAGGAAAAAACCGTGGAAGAAATTGAAAAAGAACTGGTTGAACTGGCCGCCAGTCAGCCCCACGAAAACGCCATCATCAGCATATATTTTCACCAGATTCAGAATTTACAGAGCATCGCTCTGACCCAGCGTAAACTGGAAATCATTTTTGAAAAGGCCTTGCACATACACGGAAAAAGAATTTTCTCCACCAGTGACCGGGAACACGATACCCAACGCTGGTCTAATTCCGGTAAATCAACCACTGAGTTGCTGGCAGATTTCATCAAAGAACAATCCGGAGAAAAAGCGGAGGGCCTGATTGAGAAAGCAAAAGACTATTTCGACACCTGGGAGAAGCGGAGAAAATAGCTCTAAAAGGGAAATAATTCTTATCTTTACCTTCCTGAAATTGATATTCAGCGCTGGAAGTTAATCGAATCAGCCGTAACTCATCCTCAATTAATCTACAAATTGCTTTCCTATCTTTTCCAAAGGAACGCCCTAACTTTTTAATTTAATGAACTACCTGGACAAAATAAATACTTCTGCCGACTATATTCGGGAGCAGACAACCTATCAACCGGTCATCGGGATGATTCTTGGCTCCGGCCTTGGCTCTATGGCCAATCAGATTGAAAATCCTGATAAAATTCCCTACGAAAAAATTCCTGGTTTTCCCGTCAGTACGGTAGCCGGTCACAGTGGTCAACTCGTCATTGGTACGCTCCACGGCAAAACGGTGATCGCCATGCAGGGTCGGGTTCACCTCTACGAGGGAGTTACGATGCAGGAACTTACTTTTCCGGTCCGGGTAATGCAGCGGCTCGGCGTACAAACCCTGATCGTCACCAATGCCTGTGGTGGCCTGAATCCGGATTTCTACGCGGGCGGATTGATGTTTATCGAAGATCATCTCAACCTGATGGGCGACAACCCGCTGATTGGTAAAAATTTTGAAGAACTCGGACCTCGTTTTCCGGACATGTCCGAGGCGTACGATCCCAAACTACTGGCGCTCGGAAAGGCTTGCGCCAAAGAACTGGAACTGGAAACTTTTAATGGGATTTACGCCGCCATCAGCGGACCTTATTATCTGAGCAAAGCGGAGTTGCGGATGCTGACAACCCTCGGTGCTGACACGGTCGGAATGTCCACTATTCCCGAAACCATCGTAGCCGTCCATGGTGGAATGAAAGTACTGGGAATTTCTTGTATCACGGACATGGCGGTTCCCGATCAACTCGAACCACTTACCCACGAACACGTGGTCGCCACTGCGGCGCTGGTCCGACCAAAATTTATCAGTCTGGTTTCCCGGATTATCGAAAAAATGGAACTATGAAAATGACAGATATTATCGCCAGAAAGCGGGACGGCGAAACTTTATCAGACGAAGAAATCACGTTCTTTATTGACGGCATTGTGGATCGTTCGATTCCGGATTATCAGAGCGCTGCGTTGTTGATGGCGATTTATTTGAATAAAATGAAACCCGGCGAAACGACTTGTCTTACCCGCTGTATGATGGCGAGTGGCGACCAGATTGACCTGTCCGCCATACCGGGTACCAAAGTGGACAAACACAGTACGGGTGGCGTTGGTGACAAAACTACTTTGGTCGTTACCCCACTCGTCGCTGCGTGCGGAATTCCCGTCGTCAAAATGAGCGGAAAGGGCCTCGGACATACTGGTGGCACCGTGGATAAACTGGAAGCATTTGCCGGTATCAGAACCGCTCTTAATCAAAAAAATTTTATCCGTCAGGTAAAAAAAATCGGGATGGCCGTCAGTGGTCAATCGGGTAATCTGGTCCCTGCCGACAAACAACTTTACGCACTGCGTGATGTAACCGCCACGGTGGATAACCGCTCCCTGATTGCGGCGAGCATCATGAGTAAAAAATTGGCCAGCGGTGCAGATGCCATCGTACTGGATGTCAAGGTGGGCAATGGTGGTTTTAATCCCACCGTGACCGCCGCCCGAAAATTGGCCAAAACCATGATTCGGATCGGTCAGCAGATGGATCGCCAGACCGTTGCCGTAATCAGCCGGATGGACCAGCCCCTCGGCCGGGCCGTTGGCAACAGCCTGGAAGTCATCGAAGCCATCGAAACACTGAAAGGAAATGGTCCCAAAGATATCGTGGATTTATCCATGGAACTGGGCATTCAGATGCTGCTCCTTTCCGGAAAATTCTCTAAAAAAATCGAGGCGAAAAAGATGCTGCAACAACAGCTTAAATCGGGTGCGGCGCTGAAGATGTTTGAAAAATTTATTAAAGCGCAGGGCGGTGATTTGGCGGGTATTACGGATTATAAAAAATTTCCCGGAGCGAAATATACACTGGAAGTAGTTGCCCCTAAATCCGGATGGATCAATGGTTTAACCGCCCGTACCATCGGTCTGGGTTCCATGCAACTCGGGGCGGGCAGACAGAAAAAATCGGATGCTATTGATCTGGGCGCAGGTATTTATTTACATAAAAAATCCGGAGAAAAAGTAAAAGCCGGAGAAAAGCTGGCTACGCTTTATACCAATAAAAAGAAAAATCTGGAAGAGGTAGCAGATCTTATTTTACCGGCCTGGTCTATCGGGCAAAAGAGAAGTAAACCGGAAAGCGTGGTGGTGGAGGTTTTGTAAAATAATTCGAACAATTCACAAACGTGGAACGTCTTACTAGTTCAACCTGATTAGGATAAATTCAAAAATTTTTGGATATCTTAAACACGGATTTTTTTAAAATAACAATCAATATGTTAACCATAAAATACCCCAAAGAAACCGTAGCCGTCCGCGACTGGAAAACCTTACTGGAAGACATCGTCGTAGCTCATAAAATGGAAGAAGTCAAAACGTTGAGCGAGCCAATTCTGGAAGAAGACGATGCCACCGCTACCGGAGAAAAAGAAATTCACGCATACCTTCAAGCCCTTAAAAAATCCGTTGAGGACTGGCGGGCACCGGGTTGTGGGATTTGATGATGAGGGTTGTATTTTTAAGATTCCTTTCATACTTTTTATTAAATTTTCTAATATAATTTAAAAGGGTTTTCTCATAAAAATCCGTTTTGATAATTTTCAACTTTTTTTACCCCAGCCCTAAAGGGAGAAAAGTTGAAAATTGCCAAAACTACCTTTAGAGTCGGGATAAATTTTGGCGATTTTTATATTTTATAAGAAAACCTTAGATAGTTTGATAATAACAAAAAAGCACCATTGAAAGAAAAACCTCCCATCTACCAGTCTCACCATTTTCAGGTACCCCGAACTGCGCATTACTACACTTTGGGAACCCCATCCGCCGAGATTGAAGAATTCTGGCTAGTTTGTCACGGTTACGGTCAACTGGGCAGCGAGATCATTCATAAGTTTGTTAAGTTTGACGATGGCAAACACCTCATCGTAGCCCCAGAAGGACTCTCCCGCTTTTACTGGGGTGGCGTCACCGGAAAAATTGCCGCCTCGTGGATGACCAGTGCCGACCGGCTCTCCGAGATTGATGAGTATGTCAATATGATACACCTCATCTACGAAAAATATACCGCCCTGCTCTCCCCCACGGTTCGAATTAACCTGCTTGGATTTTCTCAGGGCGTCGCCACGCAAATCCGGTGGATGATGGCCAGGTTCCCCCGTTTTGACCGCCTGATCTTATGGGCCGGTACCCTTCCCGACGACCTCGACTATCGTCCCCATCAGGAATATTTTAATAGCCGGGAATTGATCTGGCACTGCGGAGATGAAGACGAATACCTGAACGAAAAAGTACTGAAATGGCACCGGAATTTTGTCAAAGAAAAC
>CAKZUV010000056.1 GCA_937921555.1 uncultured Saprospiraceae bacterium | reverse complement strand
TGAGGGTAAGTGCTTGATTGTCAAGACGAAGCAAATTTTGAGGTTCGTAGCCAAAGCTACGGTGCCGAAAAATTTGTGAAGTATTGGCGGTCAATGACTTAGCCGTAACCATTGTGCTTCATTTTTAAACAGCTTCTATATATAAAAACCCAAGTCATCAAAACAGCAATAAAGTTTTGCAGGATCTCTAAGGAATGGCAAACAAATAAGTGCAGATGCGAACTATTTTGCATCAATCAAAGAAGCAAAATTTAACATTCCTAAAAATACAAAGGCCCGCTAGCAAGCTAGCGGGCCTCAATTCACTTAAAATTTATATACAGTTATAAAACTTCGACGTTTACTGCATTCAAACCTTTTTGTCCTTCTTCGACGTCAAAAGAAACTTTGTCTCCTTCGTTGATCGTTGTTCCGTTTAATTCGTTCGCGTGAACGAAAACATCTTTACCACCATCATCTGGTGTGATAAATCCGAAACCTTTACTTACATTGAAAAATTTTACGATACCGTTACTCATTATATATAACTTAAAAAATACATTGGCAGAATATAAGCTTAACATTCTAACCATACTCAATTGACTAGCAATCGAGCCTTAAAGTGCAAATATCCACCTTTTATTCCACATTCTTAGATTTAATGCAAAATCAGGGTGATAATTACTTGAAATTCCGGGATAATTCCCCTTTTTATCGACTATTTTAAAGGTATTTAAGCCTATTTAAGGGGAATTGGTTAATATTAGGTTAATTAAAAAAATAATTAATTATCTGCTCTTTTTACCTCACTTTCCAGTTTTAAGACCCGATCACCGTCTTCCTGTTCGATTAATAACGCTTTATTACCTTCTTCCCCGTTGCGGGTGACTTCGTTTCCTTTGATGGTGCGGGTAACAGACTTGGTGAAGGTTTCCTGTACTTTTCCTTCGGCGGTACCACTCCCCCATTTCCACGCTACTTTTGTTCCTTTCTTGATCATGATTTCTGATTTTATTGTTTATTGATAATTTAAAATAATAAAATCGAAAGCGGTAGAAATGTTCAGTGCGTTTTAGATTTTCGAGACAACTTTGAGCCTGCTCTAAAAACCAGGAAAACGGAAATTCTTAATTAAATTAAATAAAAAATTAATACATATTGTGTTCACGATAAAAGATATACACGTTAAAGAATCTCTGCGTTCTCTGCTCCTCTGCGCGAAAATCACTTTTTAGAGTGGGCTCAACTTTTAATCGATTCAGTCGTATTTTTACTCAATCAGATGATCTTCCAGCCTGTTTTCGGAGGTTTCTTTGGTGACCATAAATTTAATAATACCCAGTACAAAAGCCAGTATAAAATTCCAGGTATTGTAAATAATCAGCGTAGATATAATATGCGGTATATGGCCAAAAAGGGATGAAAGTGAAAATTCGAGGCGATAATTCAGTTTTAATCCCAGTATCAAATTAACTACCAGAAACAGTAGTCCTGCAATCAAAATAATTTTCATTTCTTTACCTAAAATTTTTAGAAAAGACCGGGGAAGGTCTCTCAGTCGAATCCAGACAATTAAAATAAAGGAGAATGTGAGTAGCAGAAAAATGAAGGGACCGATACTATAACCATAGAATTGAGAAATGGTATCAGCTGAAAAACAGAGGGTCATCACTCCTGCAAATAGTAAGGCAGCACGAAAATCGGTTGTCAGCATGGGCAATAATATTTTGAAATTTTTCCTGAAAAATGTATGTGGAAACGATGGATAAAATTAACAATAAACGTACTTAAATTTTATACATCAAAGTGATTGGTCTAAAAATTGATGTTTATCAGACGTACCAACAAAAGTCCTGATATGCTAAAACGAGAAAACACCACGCACGAACTCACCGCTACGTCCGTAACAAAAGAAGCGATTGCTTCTCCGAAATACTCCTACAAAAAGGCATTCAAAAAAGCCATGGCGCTCAAACTCGGCGTAAAATACAAAGCCATCAAAAATTTGTTTCCCGAGTGCCTGAACTCCACACTGATTGCCAATCATCTGCAGCCAGTCGTTCTGCATTTTTCACACGAAGAAATCCGGAATATTAGTCAGCAGCTAAAACTCCAATTTGATGAATTTCAATAAAATACACCACCACCCCTGAGATTTATTCCCAAAATACGTATCATTATCGGTTTTGGGTGCCCAACTCGACCAAACTACCATATTCCCGTCTCATCTTCCTTTGTAACTTCCTGCTTTTCCCGTAATTTGCTTCATTGTTTTTAGTGATAGAACAGTCATAAACCTGATCTAATCAACCACAACCATTTAAACGCAGCTAAAACCATCCATGCTTTTTAACTCGCTGGAATTTTCCATCTTTCTGCCCGTCGTTTTTTTCCTTTATTGGTTGGTAACCCAGCGCAACCTTAAAGTACAAAACCTGTTGCTGCTATCAGCGAGTTATGTATTTTACGGATGGTGGGACTGGCGGTTTCTGGCACTCATCATTTTCAGTTCTTCGGTAGATTATCTCGTGGGCGTGAAACTTTCCAACAATAATCATTTAAATAAAAGAAAAATTTGGTTATATCTGAGCATCTTCACTAATCTGGGATTACTGGGAATTTTCAAATATTTTAATTTTTTCCTTGAAAGCTTTACCGATGCTTTCACCTTTTTTGGAGGTCATCTTGAACCAGCCAGTCTGGAAATTATTTTACCGGTCGGAATCAGTTTTTATACATTTCAAACCCTCAGCTATACCATTGATTGTTACCGTGGAAAAATACAACCGACCAAAAATGTTCTTGCCTTTTTCGCTTATGTAAGTTTTTTTCCTCAGTTAGTGGCCGGGCCCATCGAACGGGCAGCCGATTTATTACCGCAATTTTTCCGGCAACGACAACTCACCTATCAGCAAGCAGTGGATGGCGTGGTACAAATTATTTGGGGATTGTTTAAAAAAATGGTCATTGCGGATAATTGTGCGTTTATTGTCAATCAGATTTTTTCGGACTACGATCAGTATTCGGGTAGCACGCTGGTGCTCGGTGCGGTGTTATTTGCATTTCAGATTTATGGAGATTTTTCCGGATATTCGGATATTGCGATCGGGACGGCCAGATTGTTTGGATTTAATTTAAAAATCAATTTTTCGTATCCCTATTTTTCGCGGGACATCGCAGAATTCTGGCGACGCTGGCATATTTCTCTGTCCACCTGGTTCCGGGATTATCTTTATATTCCGCTGGGAGGCAGCAGAGGTTCGTACCGCCAGACGATTAGAAATATATTTATCATTTTTCTGGTCAGTGGCTTCTGGCACGGTGCCAACTGGACTTTTATCTTTTGGGGATTTTTCCACGCAGTTTGTTTTCTACCTTTATTGTTGAGAAAAAAGAACCGTCGCCACGTCAATTCGGTAGCTGGCAACCGGTGGTTACCATCCCCCGCAGAATGCCTGGGAATGCTGACAACTTTTACACTCGTCACCATCGGCTGGATATTTTTCCGGGCCGAATCCATAATGCAGGCCGTGGATTATCTATCCATTATTTGCTCGCCTTCGATTTTTGAAAAACCTTATGCCTTCGGAATTGGTTTAGAAAAAATAATCGTTACCGGAATCAGTATTTTTACCATGATCTGGATCGAATGGTTGGGACGCAATAAAGAATGTCCAATTCTAATTAACACCACAACCAATCCGCTTAAATCGTGGTTTATTTGTTATATTTTTGTTGTGATCATTTTCTTAATGAGTGCCCCACAACAGGATTTTATTTACTTTCAGTTTTAAAATGAAAAAATTTATTACACATATTTTTAGTTTGGGAATTGCGATTGCCGTCTCAGTTGGTTTTATCCTTTCCAGGGCCGGCGGCCACGCTGATCCTTTTTATTTAAAGTTTACGGGAGGTAAAAAATCAAGTCTAATTATCGGTACCTCAAAGGCTGCTCAGGGCTTGCAGCCAAATATTTTAAAGGAAGTTACCGGAAAAGATTTTTACAATTATGCGTTTGCCATCTATTCCAGTCCTTACGGAAAATCTTATTTTCAAAGTATTCAAAAAAAGTTAACGAAAAGTGATTCCAGTCAGGTTTTTATCTTGTCGGTTGACCCGTGGAGTTTAAGCAGTACCACTTCCGACCCGAATGACACCCTGAATTTCCGGGAAAATAATTCTTACATAGCCGGTATTGATGATCCTTGTCAATCAGTAAATTATACGTATCTCTTCCAATATTTTGACGAACCTTATTATAAAATACTCACCAATAATTCCACGGCGGTTTTACAACCGAACGGTTGGCTGGCCGTTACGCTTCCGGTAGATACGGCCAGTTCGGCAAGAAGAAGAAATTTTACGATTACTGATTACAAAACCAAACTCACCAGTTACCAGTTTTCCAGCGTTCGCTACACTTACTTGCTAAGAACGGTAGATTATCTCAAAAATTACGGGTCAGTTTATCTGGTCCGACTTCCCGTTCATCCTTCCCTCATGGCCCTGGAAAACCAATTAATGCCCGAATTTGACACCACGCTTCGGACCGCCATTTCACATTCGGATGGCTACCTGGATCTCTCACCAGACAATGCGATTTTTCAATATACGGATGGAGTTCACCTCACAAAAGCAGATGGAGAAAAAGTCTCGGAATTGATCGGACAATGGATTAGGAATGGCAAATAAATAAGTACAGAATCGTATTTTATTTATTTAACAATACTTCTTCTAATTAAACAACCTCCGTTTTAATAGAAAATTCATACCACGAGAAACCAGACCTCTCTCTGCGCGCCTGAACAAATTTCATCATTATTCGTTCCCTTTATACGATTCAGTTAAGCTTTTTAATCTTGCCATTTCTAAAATAGAAATTGGTATTCACCCAAAACAAACAACCATGGAATTTATCCTGTCTATCCTTATAAGTGCTGCCGCTTTTTATCTCGCCGCAAAATTACTTCCCGGAGTAACCATTTCAAGTTTTGTGCAAGCGGTTATGGTAGCGCTGACCATCGCAATTCTCAACGTTACGCTGGGGCTGGGATTGAAAGTGCTGACCCTCGGAATTTTGTCACTTGGGATTTTTAAATTCGTACTCAGTGCCATACTCATTTCCGTAGCGGACTATTTTTTAGATGGATTAAAAGTAAAGAATTTCCTCTGGGCCCTGGGACTGGCAGCGACCGTCGCGGTCATCGATGGTGTATTTAACTGGGTGATCTGACTTTTTAAATGTTAGTAATTAAAAATTTACATTACGGGATAAATCCATCACCATATTATTTTAAATTAAAAACTACATTCACCCAATGTTGACTAAATCAATAATTTTCGTTCTGCTTTTGATACTTGGTTTCACGATTTTTGCATGTACCCGAAAAGGAGTACCTACGCCTACGATCACTTTAGATGAAACTGTCATTGTCGAAAGAGACAAAGAAGGAGCCTATACGCTCAACTTTAACCGGGAAGGAACTTGGAAAATCTACCAGGGAGACGCTCCAAAAACAATCAACTGGGATGAAATGAAAACAGAAGTAACCGGAGAAAAGGTGGTGCTGAACAATCTCCCTTCCAGCCGGGTCTTCTTCGGAATCGAAGACGACAAAAACAAAAGATTTATAGTTTCAGAGCGAAGAATTTATTTGGAAAAGATTCCCAATTTCAGAGACCTTGGGGGAATACCCACGGAGGATGGAAGAACGGTCAGTTGGGGAAAAATTTACCGTTCCAGTCGCCTTTCCGAGTTAACAGCAAAAGATTTACAATATTTCAATTCCCTCGGTATCAAAGCGGTTGCTGATTTTCGGTACGATAGTGAAATTAAAAAAAATCCAAACGAACTACTGCCCTCCTACGTAAAGTATTATAAATTTCCCATCGGAGGCAGTGAATCTCCGGAATATACAAAACTAAAAAATGAAGTACTCGGCGGTGAATTAAAGGGTGCCAGGGCCAAAGAACGATTTGGACAGGTAATGGCACAATTTGCCGATACGGCAGCCACGGATTTTAAACCAGTGATGGACCTGCTCGTGGAAGGTACCGAAGCACCACTTGTTTATCATTGCTCGGGTGGAAAGGACCGGACCGGATATATGACCAGTATGATTCTGGCCGCTTTGGGAGTAGACGAAGCAACGATCAAAAACGAATATTTGATGTCCAATTTCTATCGTTATAAAGCCAATAAACGCGTCGTAAGACTTGGTCAGTTTGCGGGAGTAGATCAGGAAACATTAGGCTACGCCATGGTTGTCCAAAAAGAATACATCGACGCCGTCTTCGATGTTATCAATGGTAAATATAACGGAATCGACAATTATCTGGTAGTCAAATTTGGTCTGACCCCGGAACTCCGTCAACGAATGAAGGACTTATACACCGATCCGCCGTTGACCACTTCTCCATCCGAAGAGGCCGAAAAATCCGCAGTTTCCGAAGAATAGTAGTTTCTAAACGTAATTACATCTGGCTCATAATACTGTAATTTGAACGGACTAACCAACCTTTCGGCCAGCTAGTCCGTTCCGCAGTAAATAATTACAATTAAAAAAATATTCTACCACCAACCTCAGGAAAATAATACATTACTAATGCAAATTACCACGTGTCTTTGCGTCTCTGCGCGCCCAATACACGCTTCCAGGCAAATCCCGTTTAACATCAAAAAATCAAACCACCACATTAATCATTCTCCCCGTCACCACGATCACCTTACGAATTTCTTTCCCTTCGATCCATTTTTGTAAATCGTCCAGTGCCAGGGCCGCCTTCTCCAGTTCATCCTTGGACATATCCGCCGGAAAATCCGCCGTCATCCGTTTTTTACCATTGATACTGATCGGATACGTAATAGAATCTTCCTTTAAGAAATTCTCGTCGTGCGTTGGAAATTCTACCTTTGTTACACTCCCCTCGTTCCCCAGTTGCTGCCAGAGTTCTTCCGCTACGTGCGGCGCAAAAGGTGATAACAATTTCACGAGCGGAACCAGGACAGATCGTTTGTTCGTCCCCAATTTTTTCAGGTCATTCGTTGCGACCATAAACGCGCTGATACAAGTGTTAAAAGAAAAACGGTCGATGTCCGAATTCACCTTTTTAATAACCGTATGCAACACTTTCATTTCTTCCGGCTTTGCAGCTTCGTCACTTACGCTAAATTGACCATTCTTATCATAAAACAATCCCCACATTTTTCGTAAAAATTTACTAACTCCATCAATTCCCTGCGTATCCCACGGTTTGGAATGCTCAAGCGGTCCTAGGAACATTTCGTACATCCGGAAACAATCCGCTCCGTATTTATCAACCACATCGTCCGGATTCACCACGTTAAAATATCGCTTGGACATTTTCCCAACTTCCGAATGTGTCTGAAATTTAAAAGTTACCGGCATTGCGCCGACTTTAAATTCTCCGTCGGCAGTGACAAAGACCGCGTCGGCGTAATCCGGCCGCCACTCCACAAATTGCCGTATTCCATCCGGAGAAAGATAAGAATCTTTGCTGCCATAATCCGACACAAAATCAATAAACACCGGAATCCGGGCGTAGTCTCCGGAATCATTTACCTGATCCGCTGATACAAAACGTTTTTGCTCATCCGCCGATTTAGATAAGTATAAAAACTCAATCACTCCCTGTATCATTCCCTGGTTGATCAACTTCTTAAACGGCTCCGGCGTAGGCACGTAACCCAGATCATACAGAAATTTATGCCAGAACCGGGAATACATCAAATGCCCCGTTCCGTGTTCCGGACCACCAATGTACAAATCCACCTGCTGCCAGTATTCGACCGCAGACTTACTCACAAAAGCATCGTGATTCTGGGCATCCATATACCGGAGATAGTACCAGGAACTTCCCGCGTAGCCGGGCATCGTATCCGTCTCCCGCGTCATACCATCGTGATTTACCCAGTCGGTCTTACGGGCCAGCGGAGAACGACCGTCGGCGGTGGGCTGAAAATTATCCAGCGGCGGAAGCTCCACGGGCAGCTGACTCAAATCAACTTTTTGTGGTACTCCGTCTGCATCGTACAAAATAGGAATTGGTTCACCCCAGTACCGTTGCCGGCTGAAGGTAGCATCCCGTAAACGGAAATTCACTTGTCGTTGTCCGATTCCCTGTTCTTCAATTTTTTTGAGCATCAGTTCAATCGCGGCGGGAACTTCCATTCCATCCAGAAATCCTGAATTGATCATGATACCCAGCTTATCGTGGCGATCCGCTCCCGGATATTTGGACTTGTCGATCACGTCGATAATCGGCAGGTCAAACTTGGTCGCAAAAGCAAAATCCCGGTCGTCGTCGCTCGGCACTGCCATGATCGCACCCGTTCCGTAATCCATTAAAACATACTCACCGATATAAATTGGAATCTCGGTGTTAGTAAAAGTATTTTTTGCGTAAGCACCCAAAAAGCAACCGGTCACTTCTTTCACCTCCGTCATCCGCTCCCGTTCCGAACGGCTGTTGGTATATTCGAGATATTTGGTTACCGCGGCCCGTTGATCTTCCGTCGTAATTTTATCAACCAACGGATGCTCGGGTGCCAGTACCATATAGGTCGCACCAAAGATTGTGTCCGGACGGGTCGTATAAATTTCCAGTTTTTCGTCGTGTCCTTTCAGGTCGAAAAACATTTGCGCGCCTTCAGAACGACCAATCCAGTTGGATTGAATGGTCTTCATCGCATCCGGCCAATCAATCGTTTTCAGATCGTCTAACAATCGCTGCGCGTAAGCGGTAATTCTCAGCGACCATTGTAACATCGGTCGTTTTTCCACCGGATGACCACCGCGTTCGGAGACGCCGTCTTTTACTTCGTCGTTGGCCAGGACCGTCCCCAGCACTTCACACCAGTTTACGTAAGCGACCTTACGAAACGCCATACGGAAATTCGTCAAAATATCGCTTTGCTCGGCGGCACCCATTGCTTTCCACTCGTCGGCGGTAAACGTTTTATCATTTTGACTGGCCGCTTTTACACCACTGGAACCGGAGGTCTCAAATTGCGCAATCAACTCAGTAATCGGTTTGGCTTTATCAGCTCTTGTGTCATAATAGGAATCAAATAAGAGCTGGAATATCCACTGGGTCCATTTGTAAAAATCCGGATCACTCGTACGAAATTCACGGCTCCAGTCAAAACTAAAACCGAGGTGATCCATCTGACTCCTGTACTGCTTGATATTAGCGTCGGTGGAAACCGAAGGATGAATTCCCGTGTCAATCGCATACTGTTCTGCGGGCAGACCAAAAGCATCGTAGCCCATCGGATGCAAAACATTAAACCCTTTCATTCGCTTGTACCGTGCGTAGATGTCCGAGGCGATATAGCCCAGCGGATGTCCTACGTGCAGGCCCGCCCCCGAGGGATAGGGAAACATATCCAGTACATAATATTTCGGTTTATCCGATTCGTTGGACACCCGGTATACCTCATTTTTTTCCCAGTAATCACGCCATTTGCGCTCAATCGATTGTGGATTATATTCCATGCTAGAGTATTTTTTTAATTTGGTGCGAAAATAGGATTTTTTAAGAGAATATGTAGCCAGTTTTCACCAAATATAAAGTCCGGATACTTCTCTCGTTTTTATAGATTTCCAGGTATTTATTTATGAAAATAAAAAACTACAAACAACTGAATATCAATTACTTAAACAACCCTACCTACTTATTTAGTTTTTAAATTTAAAACGACTTCCTCATTAACATCCACAAATTGTTTGAAAAACAAGGTAATATTCTGAAGAATAGAATTATATTTACAACAAAATCGGGGGACTAATCCTTATTGTCTTGAAAGTCATTCGTAATGAGTGCGTGACAGATTGGAGGGTTTGTATATTTTTTGCTGGCTAGCCCGTTTGATAATAGCTGGTTGGCTTCCTTCAGGCGAAAAAAACACATCAGAAAAGTCTTTAACTGGTCAACTGATAAGCGCCCCGAATTTGTCACGCACTTTGGTATAATTAAATTAACAAGTCTATTTAAAAACCTCCCAATCATGATCGGAAGAATTTTAAAATTCGGTATCCTTGTAGTCGTTGGCCTCGTTGCCTATAATTTCTTTTTTGGAACTCCGGAAGAAAAAGCAAAAAGTAAAGAGATCATCGGAAAAGTATCCGATATTGGTAAAGCCGGCGTCGGACTAATTAAAGAAGAAGTCGCTAAATTTAAAGAGGGAAAATATGATCGTGCCCTCGATAAAATTCACGGTGGCCTCGTATCTGCCAAGGAACAGTTGTCTGATAAAGGCGGCAAACTGCTTGACAACATCGAATCCTGGGAAGGAAAAAAAGAGAAATGGTCCAAAGAACGCGATCGTCTCAAAAAGCTTTTCGATGATGCTACCGATCAGGAAAAAGAATCACTTTCCGAGGAAATAAAAAAGCTGAACGAAAAAGGCGAACAACTCAAAGAAGAAGGGGAACAGCTCAAACAGGCCACGGAGCAACAGATAGAGAATAATTAGTAACACACGAATCAAGGGCTAAAAGTAAATCATGTAACGTAATCTTCTTATTCAATATTGGTTTAGAATATTGAATCATGAATATCCAATCATGAATATTGATTGAAACCCCTTTATCGTAAAACAGATTTTTTATTTTAAAAGAAACCTTTACGTGATAAATTATAATGTTTATGGTGAATAAAAGTTTTCCGGTCACAGGAAAATTCAATATTCATTAATCGATATTCGATATTCATTATTTTCTAATAGCGTGTTAATTCTCCTGCAATTGAGCAATATTATAAATGATTTAGCCCTTGATTCGCATCATTATCACGAATACCGGACCTACGCGATTTTTCGTTTGCTAAAAACCAATCTTCTGTGGACGACGCTCCGCGTAGTCTGCTTCTTCGTAGTTGTGAATATTGGCCACCGTCAGTTCTTCGGTAGACTCAGCCTCGTGCAGCACAGCCAGTAACCGGTTGGTTTTTTCGAGGCTCAGTTTATCAAATTCGTACTTCGCAATCATCCGACCTTTCCGTAGTAGAGCAGTATCAATTTTTGACAGACTCGTGTTAAAAGTACAGATAACTTTGATATTTAAATAATCGCTGAACAGTCCGTCGGTCAGTTGCAGGATCGTTGAAACGACCGATTCGCCGCTCTTGTTTTCCCGGGAAGTAATGACCTTTTCCGCATCTTCGATTACCAGAATCGCATTTCTTTTTCTCAATAGAAAAGATATAAATTCTGGGTCCAGGAGAGAACCGACAAATTCGTTCTGAATAAAAATAAAGTTGCTCTTCTCGTATTTTGTAATGAGACTTTTAATGTAGGTGGTTTTTCCGGTACCCGATTTACCGTACAGGAGGATTAATCCGGATTTTTTGGTAGCAAAACTCCGGTCAATTCTTTCGGCAATGGCCTTGAAATCATCGTTGTAGTGCTGATCGAGATCAAGGGTTATACTTTCCGTTTTGACATCCTGAATATCAAACCCGTTTTTTCCTCTGGTCAGCACCTCGAAAGTAGGTGTTTTAGAAAGTCCGATTTTATTCCGGATACGGCTATTCATTTCCAGCACCCAATTTTCCAGTTCCTGATCCGCGGCGTCGTAAAGAAATTCAATATCCAGCGTTTGGGACCAATGATAAATTGAAATAATTACCTTGTTTTGAATACCCGTATAGACAAACTCATGGATCACATCATCTTCAATTCTGGCCGTCCGGTCGTCTTTGGTATCCCAGTCTTTTAGTACCAGCTGAAATTCAGTTTCGGACAAGTCCATCAGTTCCGTAAGTTCTTTGACCGTTTTCGGGGTTCTGACCAGTGAAGTGGTAAAATCCAGCGTGGAGGGCAGGATATTATATTTTATGGTGAAAAAAAGTTTTGACTTAAAATCTCCGTAGGCATCGTAGGCTTTTAATAACTGGGACATGCGATTGTTCTTTTGTTACGCTGCCAGAACCAGAATGCTCGCAGAATAGTTCCTTTGTAAAAATTAAAATTGAAAAAAACAGACTCAATTCCAGATTTTTTTGTAGAGATACCGAATAGATATTTTTGATCAGATATAAAGAAGGTTGAATCGTTGATTTGTTGAGGTGTTGAATAATGTACATTGTTTGTGGACTTTATTCAGCACCTCAGCAATTTTTTGCTTGTACACGTTTGCCATTTTTCGTAATTAGTTCACCCGTTCTCTCATTTCCAAGTATATTTGCGTCGAAAAAAAAGCACGCAAAATTTTGGTTATGAAATTCAGACCTTTACATAGTTTTTTACTTCTTCTCATCCCTACCCTTCTGCTCGCTCACGGTGTCTCCCCGTCCGATCAGGAAATACTGAGCAACGGCGGATTGGGATCTTACATTTATGTAGGTGCCAAACACATGCTGACGGGATATGACCATCTGCTCTTTTTGGTAGGTGTGATTTTCTACCTTTCCAACTTCAAAGACATTGTCCGCTTTATCACCGTTTTTACCATTGGTCACAGCATCACCCTGATCGGAGCCACGTATCTGGGTATCAAAGCGGACGAACACCTGATCGACGCCGTTATAGCGCTGAGTGTTTTGTACAAAGGCTTTGAAAATCTAGGCGGATTTAAAAAATTCTTCAACGCTTCTTCCCCAAATTTGCTGTTCATGGTATTCCTTTTTGGACTTATCCACGGATTTGGACTCTCCACTCGCTTACAATCTTTCGATTTGGGCGAAGGCCAGTTTCTGTTAAAGATCATCAGCTTCAACATCGGCGTTGAAACAGGACAAATACTCGCACTTATTCCCATTGTGTTTATTATTTCAAAATGGAAGCAAAAAGAAACCGGATACCATAGCTTCTACACCGCCGTCAACTGGTTTTTAGTCGCAGCCGGAATCGCATTGTTCATCCTGCAAATGTATGGTTACCTGCACGGACATCACGGCTGATTTTAAAAATCTGAAAATATGAGGTATGACCAGCTTTTCCTTTATACTACCGGCTTAAAGTTGTCATAGACCCAAAACCTGATTCCAGTTCTATCTGATCACATTCATTCGAAAGAACGGTATAGTTTTCGGAAATAATAAATGGAACAACCGGCGTATCCGGACTGTAATCATAGGTAATTTTTAAAATAGTATCACTTTCAATTTCCCACCCGAAATTATTATAATCTTTCCCATCGTTAGACGTAGCAAATTCAAATGCTTCTTCGGAAGAGCTGCCAGTACCGTTGTTTTCAAAGGTAACGGTTTCATCCGCCGCTCCATCAATCATCCACGTTCCGAGCAAATTCTGACTGATTGTCACCGTCGGATCAGTCATACAAGTATCCGGTTCCGGCTCGTCGTCGTCTCCACAACTCATTACCATCATGGAAAAGATTAAACAGAATGGAAGAAATTTTAGTAGATTTTGAATAAAAAAAATTTAATAGAATGAAATAAAGTAGCAAAATTAGGTAATATTTTTTGGTATAAAAATATTTTCGCATAAAAATACACTTATTTGTTTAAAAAATACACACCGAAAAAATTTTTGTTTATATTTGCGGTATGAATAACCGCATCCAGGAAAAACTAGAAATACTTGCCGACGCCGCTAAATATGATGTCTCTTGTTCTTCGAGTGGAAGCAAGCGAAAAAATACCAAAGATGGTCTGGGAAACGCTACCGGCATGGGGATTTGTCACACGTATACACAGGACGGCCGTTGTGTGTCTTTGCTTAAAATTCTCCTTACCAATCACTGTATTTTTGACTGCGCGTATTGTGTCAGCCGCCGTTCCAATGACGTTAAACGAGCCGCGTTTACGGTGCAGGAAGTAGTCGATCTGACGATTAATTTTTATAAAAGAAATTATATTGAAGGTCTTTTTCTGAGCTCGGGGATTTTTAAAGACGTCGATTATACGATGGAACGACTGGTACGGATTGCCAAGAGGCTGCGCCTCGAACATAAGTTCAACGGATATATCCACCTCAAAGCCATTCCCGGAGCGAGCGACGAATTGATTCACGAAGCGGGACTGTATGCTGATCGACTAAGCGTCAACCTGGAGATTCCTTCGGAGATGAGTCTCAAAAAAGTGGCTCCCGAAAAGGATTATGCTTCGGCCTACAAGCCGATGAATTATCTGAGTGAAACGATTACGGGACACAAAGAAGAAAAGAAAACAATCCGTTCTACGCCCAATTTTGCGCCCGCCGGTCAGAGTACACAACTCGTGATCGGGGCGACGCCCGAAACGGATAAAAATATTCTTGAGCTGGCCGGCGATCTTTATCAGGAACAAAAATTAAAACGAGTTTATTATTCGGGATACATACCAATTAGTGACGATCACCGGCTGCCTGCACTCCGGGAAGCACCGCTGCGCCGGGAAAATCGCCTCTACCAGGCGGACTGGTTACTCCGCTTTTATGGTTTTAAGGTGGACGAAATTGTGGACGACGAAAATCCACATCTTGATCCCGAACTGGACCCAAAAATGGGATATGCGCTCCGTCATCCGGAGCATTTTCCGATTGATGTCAACAAGGCGGATTACGAATGGATTTTACGGATTCCGGGCGTGGGCGTTAAGTCGGCCAAAAAAATTATTAATGCCCGCCGGTTTGGTCAACTACGCCGGGAACACCTCAAAAAAATTGGCGTCATCTGGAAACGCGCCAAATATTTTATAATTTCTGCCGACCGGGATTTTATCAATCTGGGCTTTAATCCGGAAGTGATCCGTCAGCAAATTCTCTATACCGGCAAACGAAAAAAGGATCCGAATCAGCTGGATTTATTTGGTAATCCACTAGCACCGATTCCTTTAATTCCGACAACGCCTCCCCCGGCAGGCTTGTCTTCCCCTAAAATCCGTACGGCGTGATTTTTTGTTACGATGGATCGTGGAATGGATTGTTGTCTGTGATTTTTGAATCATTCCGGTTGCAGACGCACGCTACGAAAATCGTCCCGACGGAAGTTTTTCAGCCGGGATTATTCGAAGCGCCAATTACCATAGCAACCGACGAAGGCCACGCCAAACGGGTCTTAAAAGGTGTTGAGAAAAAGTGTGGTAAAAACGGGGTAGATCTGATTTATCAATGTTTCCTGTCTGAACTACCGGAGATTGAAATAAAGATTTATCATTTTGTCCGGACGGCTATGTCCGCTACCGAAAATGTGCTACATAATTACCGGGACGAAACGGTGCTGGCCTTACATAAAATCAAAAAAATGATTGGCCGGGAAGTTCACCGGATGCACGCATTTGTTCGTTTTCAGGAAACCAAAGACGGGATGCTGGTGGCTTTGATTAATCCGGATTTTAATGTCCTGCCGCTTTCGGGAAAACATTTTGTGGATCGTTACCCCGCGTTGCACTGGCTCATCTACGACACCAAACGTCATTATGGATGGCATTACGATCAGCATCAAAGTCGTTTTATTACCCTGACCGAAAGGCAACACGAATATCTGGCGGCTGATTTACTCACCGATTCGGAGACGGATTATCAAGCGCTCTGGCAGTCTTATTTCAAAAAAACAGATATTCCGGAACGTCGGAATATGAAGCTGCATTTGCAACATGTCCCGAAACGGTATTGGAAGTTTCTGGTGGAAAAATGGGAGGGGTGATTTTGGGATGTTGGATTTTTTGGGTTTAAAAAACCATCAAACAGGTGTTGACACTTCAGAAAATAATGCGATCTCGCTGAGATCGGGCGACCGCACCACCTTGGCTAACATAATGGGATCACGCTGTGATCCTTTCGACCGCGGGGCCTCACACATTGGTAATATAATATGAATTACAACGCTAAAGAATGTTAAATTAAGTACGATTCTATACTTCCTTTTTTTACATCACGCTGCATCATCATATACAGCATAATTCCCATTTTGCTTCTTTGATTGATACGAAAATAGCTCGCCTAGAATCTGTACTTATTTATTTGCCATTCCTAAAGACAGGAGGCCTGGAATTTTCTCTAAACATTCCTTCTATTTTTCCTCACAGGGTATTTTCACAAAATCATCATCAACCAGATATAACATTCCTCCTTCTTCGGGACGTTGCATTTCTTGACAAAACTGACGGGCTATTCGTCGGGCGGTAGCGGAGGTGGTGAAAAACGGGGTTCCCCATTCTGCGGCGGCGACGTCATCCAACACGATCCGGTAGCGGGGCGTCACTTCCGAGGGAAGGTTTCCGTATATGGCAGG